>DATIYJ010000018.1 GCA_035517655.1 Nitrospiria bacterium
AAGCGATAGAAACGTTGGGAAAGGGCACCGACTCTTTTTATCAGGCCCTCTCGACCGCGCTGCGGGATCAGGACCCGGCGGTGTTCCGTAAAGCCGTTTCCATGATGATTTCCCATCGGGATCCAAGATCGATGGAAATGATCACGGCCCGATTAACATACACGAGCCGGTCGAAAATCGACGGGCACCTCATGACGGTCCTGGCGATCATCCGAAAATCGGGGGCCAAGGAATTAATCCCCGTCCTTGCGAAACTGCGACGCCAGCTGATGCTCCGTTTCTGGCAGTGGAACCGGACTCGCGCCCTCTATAAAGCCGTCAACGACACCATCCGCGAAATTCAACGGGAAAAAAGGACCGATGCCTGATCAAGATTCGCCCAAAAAACCGGATCCGACTTCACCGGACGGTCCCCGCAAGACTCCGCGCTTCCAGGAAATCGTCCCTTCCAGTCCGGAAGAAAAATTTCTCAGGGCCTTGTCCAAATTTTTGTGGGACCGTGCGTTGTATCCGGAGAACCACCCCCAAATTCTCGTGGATGTTTCAACGCTCCAAACCGCGCTCTCCCTCCTTTTCTCGGAGCGTCCGGAGCGCGTTTTTGTTTTTATCGAAGATCAGATATTCGTCGACGACCGACTCCTGCCGAACGCCCAACGAAACACCGGCGATATCGCTAAATTCCTCCGCGAAAGACAGGTCGACGCGTTTATCCTGCGACAAGGACTGACTTGGAATGAATTCGGGCCCTTCCTGAACAGTCTTTTGACTTCAAAACAGGAATCCTCAAAACAGGAATCCTCTCGAAAACCCGCCTTTCATTCTCCCCATATCGAGATCCGGGAGTTATCCTCCGTGGAAGGAACCAAACCGGTCGTTCCTTCCATCATCCAAGACCTGGGTTTTTCCGTTTCCAAAACCGCCTCAAAAAAAACGCGTTTTGTGGACGAAGCCAAACTGATCCGGGATATCTATACGGATTGGAACACAACGCAGGAAGCCTTGGTGAATCTGGTGGTTAAAATCATGCACGTCCTGGAAAAGGGCCTTTTCGAAAATCATCAATCCTTCATCCCGCTGGCCGATCTTAAATCGTACGATGAATACACCTACGTCCATGCCATCAATCTGGCGATCCTGACCATGGCCCAGGCGGAATCCATGGGATTCCCCAAGGAAGCCGTTCATGCCTTTGGCGTCGGGGCACTCCTGCACGATGTGGGAAAAACGCAGGTTCCCATCGACGTTTTAAACAAACAGGGAAAGCTGAGCCCCGAGGAATTTGAAGAAATGAAAAAGCATCCGGTTCATGGGGCCGTCGTGTTGCTTCAATATCCGGAGATCCCTCCCATCGCGGCCATCGTCGCGTATGAGCATCATCTGAAGTATGACGGAACCGGGTATCCCTCGATGAAACAAAAAAGGACCCCGCATGTCGCCAGCCGGTTCACGTCCATTTCGGACCAGTTCGACGCCATGCGAAGCAACCGTCCTTATCGAGATGCCCTGCCCCCGGAAAAGATCTTTGAGTTGATGCAGGAAAGTCGGGGAACGGGACTGGATCCTGATTTGCTGGATCATTTCATCGCCTTCATGAAATCCAGAAAAATCATTTGAAATCCCATTTTCAGTCGAAAGCGCCGCAGTAGAGATCGGCCGCAATTCCAGGGAGCCCGCAAAGGATCATTTAATTCAAGGTTCTAGAAACCGATTCCCGACAAAAAGCGTTCACCGCGAAACGCATTAACTCTCTGATAGAATAAGAGAATTTGGATGAGGTGCCGCCAGGCGGTATTTGGCAGCCCCTAGGCGGCGGATATCTTTGTGCTATACTCAATTTAGCGTGTAGATTCAAAATCTTAAGGGTTTGATAAGCCCTTGCGAGTCTCGGTCTTCCGGTAGAACGAACATTAATCATCCTGAGAATAGACCATGCCTGACTATGATGTGATCCGGGACCTTCTCGTACAATTCCACTGGATTTCTCAAATGGTGGAGGCCACTCTCCACGGCAAGCCCATCCCGCCCACCCAAGGGCAACCCACCACCCAAGTCAAGCAACTCATGGCCTCGCTCTTGGCGCTCTCGGAACAGTACAGGAGCCTTCAAGATCAGGTCGACGGCTATAGACGAAAACAGCAGGCGTTGGAGGTAACATTTAAAAACATGACGGCACAACTCGGCGTTGAAAAGATGGCCTCGTCGAACGCCGCGCTGCTGGAGGCAAACCTCAAACGAGCCGAGCGACGGATCGACGATCTTATCATAACGAATCAGGCCCTTCGAGGTCACGTTCTGGATTTGACGAAGCAGTTGATGTCCAGTCGGCAGGAATTTGCGTCCCGAGAATCCCTGGATAAAAAATTAGTCCTGCAAGAGAGTGAATCGCCCGGGCCGCCGATACAAAGCAGCGGAACCGGCCGATCGGTCGAGGCGCCTCCGCAAAAGCAGAACGGGGCGGATGACCGAACCAAAGACGATACGCAAGCTCTGCTTTTCATCCTGAAAACGGTTCAGTTAATGGACACCCATCTCCCACCGGAGGAGGTGGTCAAGCGCGCCTGTCAGATCCCATTGGACTGTTTCGGGTTTCAGCGCAGCGCGGCCTTTCTATGGGAAGAAGCCTCCGCCAGCTTCATCCCTGTTCATTCGTTGGGAATGAAAGCTTCTCTCATCGCGGCCTTCGGGGCTTCCAGACTTCGCGGAATGGACCTGCCCGTTTTGACCGAACTCCTGTCCAAAGGCAGCACGCTGGCGATTGAGAACTGCTGGAAGACTCCCACCCATGGAAAAGTTTTCACCGCTGACGGAAGAATCGAACCGTTCGAAAGCCCTTTCACGTTCCTGCCTAAGGACTTCGTCGAACGGTTCGAGATTTATTCCCTCATGGCCGTTCCGTTTGCCAATAAGGGAAGAATTCTGGGAGTCCTGCTGGTGGATTATGGAAACAACCCCCATGAATTTTCGGAAACCGAAATCGCCGCCATGAATGGCTTGGGGTTGTTCATCGGAATCAGCCTGGACAACATTCAAAGGCAGCAGACCACCACCCAACGCCTGCTGAAACTTGAACGCCAGACCGAAACGGAATCGGTGCTCAGCGACATCGAAGGGGCCATCGCCTCGATCGATCAGCCGGAGCAGATGATCGGGGCCGTCATCGGGATGATCCCGCGCGTCATCGCGTGCGATTGGGTCTCCGTCCTTCTCCGCGACAAACCCGCCGGAGGATTTTACGTGATGGGGAACCTGGGAGACCTCAGCGATCTGGTCTACGGAAAGGGCACCATTCCATTCGATTACCTCAACGGCGCGGCCGAACTCCAATACGACCGCATCCTTCATCGGGCCAACCTCGAAACCGAAAGCCGGACCTCCGCCCTGGATCTCTATCTGCTCAGTCATGGAATCCGCTCCGACGTGTATGTACCCATTCCCGTTCCGGGAGAAGTGATCGGATTACTCCATCTCTGCAGCCGTCGGGTGGCGGGTTTTGTTCAAGAAGATATCACGCTGGCCCAGGCCATCGCGAAACGGCTCGGCGACGGGCTGGAAAAGACGATGGCCCAGAGAGTGCGGGATCGCCGGAAGATCAACGGCCAATTCAAGCAGATCGAATCGCTGATCGACAACATATCCAAGAAGGACTTCAAATTGGGCGATTATCGTGACGCGATGATCGCCTGTGGACTGGATGTATCCCGCCGACTCAACCTGGATGAAGAGCAGCAGGGATGGATCAAATATGCCATCGTTCTTCACGAGATCGGAAAGAACGTGTTACCCGAATATATCCTGAACAAGCGGGAGAAACCGACCGCCAAGGAGATGGCCATTCTTCGCGGTCATCCCACGAAAGGCGCGGAGATGATCAAAAACTTCAGGTTCAGCCAACTGATTAAGGGGCTGAAGTTCAGTAAATTTGTCGCCCCTCAGATCCGACATCTCTACGAACATTGGGATGGGACCGGTTACCCTGAAGGATTGAAAGGGGAGACGATTCCCATCGGCTCCCGCATCGTCTCCGTGGTGAACGCCTATGCCGCCATGACGACCGGTCGGCCGTACCGCCATGCCCTCAGCAAAGCGGAGGCCCTCCAGGAAATCCAAGACGGAGCGGGAACTCAATTTGATCCCCGCGTGGTGGCCGCCTTCCTCCAGTGCCAGAACCAAAATCCGGAATAACGATCCGCCATTCTCTCGGTCCGGACTGACGGCACGTCACCCATCGATTGACACCTTCCTTGTTCCTCCTTTACAATTAGCATAGGCGGGTTTTTCGCGGTCAATGACCGTTAGCCGGCCGGACACGTCCATCCAGAGCAGCTTTCTTTATGAAATTGTTGAGCGGCCCGAAAAAGACCTCGTATGCGGCGGACCGGTGCTCGCGACTCACGGTGACGACGGCGACGGCGCTGGCCCTGATATTGACCGCCACGATCAACAGCCCCGGCCGAAGTTCAAAGGCCCGCGATGAAAACCCGCATCCGAAAGCACCCAGGTTTATCTCCCTGGCCGCGGGAAGTCATCACGTTTGCGGCATCCTCTCCAGCGGCCAGGTCACCTGCTGGGGAAGCAACATCATGGGGCAACTCGGCAACGGAGTTCAGGTCGATGCGCCCACCGAGACACCGGTCGAGGTGATCGGCATTGCGTCCGCAACCGTCGTCGCGGGCGGGGATGTCCACACCTGCGCTCGACTCCGAGACGGTACCGTCCAGTGTTGGGGAAGCAACCGTTTTGGTCAGCTCGCGAGCGACCTCCCAAGCTCAGCCGAACCCGTCCCCGTGCCCGAAATTACCCATGCCACGTATGTCGCATCGGGTTCCTTCCACAGTTGTGCCCTGATTGTGAGCGGCCGCGTCTATTGCTGGGGATTTAACAAATCCGGACAGCTCGGCGGCACCTCGGAACCCCAGTCGGAGGTTCCGGTGGAGGTCCGCGGAGTCGATCATGCCGTCGCCCTGTCGGCGGGCGGCTCGCATAGCTGCACCGTGACGACAAACGGCGCGGTCCAGTGCTGGGGGGGCAATTTTTCCGGTGAATTGGGAATCGCCGTGAAGGACACGACGTCGCGGCCGGTTACCGTCGCCGGACTCCCGCCGGCCCGCTCGGTCGCGGCGGGTGAAAACCATACCTGCGCGGTTTTGAGGAACGGTCAAATCGCCTGCTGGGGCGGCAACGCGACCGGGCAGCTTGGAAGCGGCTCGACGACCGATTCGGCCAAACCGGTGCTCATCGACGGCATCGCGCACGCGGCGAGCGTGTCGGCGGGGCACTTTCATACCTGCGCGCTGCTGAAAGGCGGACAGGTCGTGTGTTGGGGAAGCAACACCAACGGCGAGCTCGGAACCGGTCCGAAGACCGGCTCGCTCAAGCCGCTGACCGTCACCGGAATACCCCCCGCCATGGCGGTCGCCGCCGGCGATCGGTTCACCTGCGTCATCCTCCGGAACGGAACGGTGAAGTGTTGGGGCGGCATTCAATAACGAACGCCTCATTCGGTTCGCGAAATCAAACACAAAGAGGTGATTTCATGAAAAAGCTGTTACTGACGGGGTTATGGGTTCTGATCGGGACGGTCCTCACGGCTTCACCGTCCACGGCGGCGCGCCTGAAGACGATCGGCGGTCCGGAGCTTGAGGCCATGATGGCCGACGGCAAATCCATGGTGATCGTCGACGTGAGGGAGGCGGAACTGTTTTCGGCCGGCCACATCAAAGGAGCGATCAACATCCCGTATGACGACGCCAAAACACGCGTCTTGAAGGAACTTTCCCCCAACGACCGCATCGTGTTCGTTTGCCACGGCGGGCCGATGGGCGATGAACTGGGCAAGCTCCTTGTCCGGAATGGGTATAACGATGTCTACAATCTTGCAGGCGGCATGAAGAAATGGACCGGGGTCGTGACCCAATGACGTTCAGAGCGGCGGCCGTTACGCGACCCCGTATTTTTTGAACCATTCCAGCAGTCGCTCCCATCCGTCCTGCGCCGCTTCTTTGCGGTAGCTGGGACGGTAGTCGGCGTGGAAACCGTGTGGCGCATCGGGGTAAACGATGATCCGGGAAGGGCTGCCGGCCGCCTGAAGGGTCTTTCGCATTCGCTCGATCGTTTCGATCGGAATGGCCGCATCGGCCCCGCCGTACAGTCCGAGCACGGGGGCTTTCAGTTTTCCGACAAGATCGATCGGATATTGGGGCGTGAGACCGGTCGGCTGACCCACCAGCCGTCCATACCAGGCGACGCCCGCTTTTAGCCGCGAACTGTGCGCCGCGTAAAGCCAGACAATCCGCCCGCCCCAACAGAAGCCGGTGATTCCAAGCCGCCGAAGATCTCCCTTGCCGGATTCCCCGGCCCAGTCCGCAGCCGCGTCCAGATCGGCCATCACCTGCGCATCCGGCACCTTCGAAACCACCTGGGCAAGGATTTCCTGGACGTCGGGTATTTTCGAAACGTCTCCCTGCCTCGCGTACAGTTCAGGCGCCACGGCCAGATAACCCCTTTTTCCGAAGCGACGGCAAATATCCCGGATATGCTCGTGGACGCCGTAGATCTCCTGGACCACCAGCACGACCGGAAAAGGTCCGCCCTCAGCCGGCATCGCCCGGTAGGCCGGGATCTCGCCGTCGGCGACCGGAATCTTCACCTCGCCGGCCGACAACCCCACGGCGTCGGTCGCGATTGTCTGGGTCGAGACCGGGCGCACCGCCATGGCAAAGCCGGCGGCCAGCGCCGTGACGACAAATTCCCGGCGCGTGAAGTCATTCCGGGTTAAAAAATTTGGCATGCGTTCATCCATGACCACACCTCCGGCTTTGGAAACCCTGAAAATCCTCCCTCGATGGATCGTTTAGGCTGGGCCGAACCCTTGACGCAGTCAAGGGAACTCCTCTTGACAGAGGGGCTGGAGAGGTTTACCATAGGGGTATTGTTCGATTAGCCATTCCCATGACCATGGCCAAAAAAGTCCCTAAACAGGAATTCGTGGACCTGGGCGATCGTCGGATTCTTGCCGACGAATTGAAAAAATCCGTCGAGATCTGCCACAAGGACGGCCGGTACGTCGCCGTCCTCTGCATCATCGTGTGCGGCATCGACGCCTTCGCCGCCGGCGACAAAAGTTTCACGGCCCACAAACGGGATTACCTGAAAATCCTGGAAAAGCATTTTCCCGTCCTGTCCAAAAAACTTGGGGCTCAAAAATTCTACAATACCTACCGGCATGGCATCGTCCATCACTTCCATCCGATGAAGGGATACAACCTCAGCCAGGATTCCGACCTCAACGGCGAATACGTCGCCGAGCTGGAAATCGAGGGGAGACAGGCCGCCGGTGTTTCAATCAATATGGACCGCCTCATTTCGGATTTCATCCAACTCTGCGATTACGTTATTTCCGGCCATCCGCTCCCCTAACCCTCATCGCGCGCCGTCCGCGATCCGGTCAACGCGTCATCCAGGAGCGCGACCGGATCGTCAGCAAAGCGTACGGAAAGATCCAGAGCAGCGTCAAGAACGAGTAGTAGGCGTAAAGCACGCCGAAGAGACAGTTCCAGGACCGCTCGCTCTGCAAATAGAACAGCATGTAAAACCCGGACATCAATCCGATCGCGATCAGAACCCGCGGGATCGTCCACGGATCGCTGACCGACAGCACGACCATCAGCGTCAGGGCCGCATAGCTTACGGGATACCGCAGATTGGTGACGAAGCGGTCCAGGATCGCGATCAGGCGGGGTCCAACGGGCCGGGTCCAGACGATGCGCAAAAAACGCAGATCTTCACGGATGTAGCTCCGGTCCCAACGGATATACATTTTACACAGCTTCGCATACCGATCCGGAACCACGGTGCGGACCACCGCCGTCCGCTGGTAGACGGTGTCATACCCGCACGACAGGATGAAATTCGTCAGCGCGCGATCCTCGCCGTAGGTGCATTGGGCGCCCAGGAAGGTCTGTCGCTCCCACGGGAGCAGCACCCGGCGCACCACCGCGATCCGATACGCGGTCAACGCGCCGGGGCAACAGTAAACCGTGCGGTAGGTGGACTGCGTCGCACGCAAAAAGTCGAAGGCCAAGACGTACCGAACCTGCAACATCCGCGGAATCAACCCCTGTCGCCGATTGTAGACCTCCACTTTCCCGCCCACGGCGCCCACGTTCGAGTAGCGAAAAGGCCCGGCCAGCGCCAGGAGTGAACCGCTGTCGATCACGCTGTCGGAATCCACGGTGACGACGATTTCCCCGCGAGCCCGCCGAAAACCCTCCGCCAATGCGGCGCGCTTGCCTTGATTCCGCTGGAACCGTATCGGCGTGACCAAGTCCGGATGTCGTTGAGCGGCGCGCTCGATATATTTCCAGGTATCGTCCCGGCTTCCGTCATCCACGACAAGAATCTCCAACCGCTCTCGCGGATAGAGCGCCGCCGCCACGGAACCGACGGTCTTCTCGACCATCGCCCCCTCGTTATAGGCCGGGATGATGACGGTCAGCGAAGGGGCTTCGGCCATGGAGGCGGATGCAAAGGGCCGGTAGCGGAACCACAGAAAGGTCCGAAAAGCCAATAACGAGGTCCCCATGATAATCCATAAGAAGCCCGGCCGCTCGATAAACCGGGCCCATTGGTTGGACACGGATTCGTGGAACAAAGGACGGAAGAGGTGGCTTGAGAGAAGGCTGTAGCTGAGTCCGGCGAGACTCAAAAAGATGGCGCCTCTGAGGATCCAATCCCAAAGGTCCGTACGAGTTTTGACGACCCCTTTCTCACGAATTAAGATTGATTCCGAAGACATTCTGTTTACTTTCTGAGCAATGTATAAAGATTTTTTAAGTATAAGATAAATCGGTGACGGATCTCAAGAGGCGGCAAAAGGCGGACGGGAAGAATCCGATTCGGCCTTGACATTCTTGATCAAAGCACCGAGGATCATTGTACCATAGACCCTTGCCTTTTTTCGAGCGGTTGGGTATAGTGCCTCCCCTTAGGAGGCGGAACATAAGGCATGGCCGAACTCGAAGTGCCGAAACTGGAAGAGCTGGAGCAATTCAAAACCCGATCCTTCGAGCGGCGGGTGGCGCTCACGACCTCGATCTTCGCCGTAATCCTGGCCATCGCCGGTCTCGGCGGAAACAACGCCACCAAGGAGATGCTCTTGGCCCAGCAACAGTCTTCGGATCAGTGGGCTTTCTACCAGGCGAAGTCGATCAAGGAACACCAGACACGGACGCATCGGCTGCAGCTCGACCTGGAGTTGGCCGAGCGCGGCGCCAAGATGCCGCCCGAGGCGCGGAAGAAAACCGAGGCGCTCCTGGCGCAGGTCACGGACGAGGAGAAGCGCTACCAGTCCGAGAAGCAGGAGATCGAAAAAGAGGCGAAGGCCCTGGAACATGAACGCGACGTGAACCGCACCAAGGACCCGTATTTCGATTTCGCCGAAGTGCTGCTTCAGATCGCGATCGTCATGGCCTCGATCTCGATCCTGGCCGACACGCCGGTGATCTTTCATTTCAGCCTGGTCCTCGCCTCGTTCGGCGGCTTCCTGGCGTTGAACGGCTATTTGCTTCTCCTCCGGATCCCCTTTCTTCAAACCGGCCATTGACCCGTGCGGAGGACACCGCCTTGCCTTTTTTGAAATCCTTGGGTATAGTCCATCACAATCAGGAGGGGTGGCGTTGGAATATCACCCGGCACCGGATATCGACGAGGAGATCGCGCAGATCGTCCGGTCGCTTGAGATGGACCACATCCAACCCGGGCGCGTCCGGGCGATCCGAAGCCGGGGGACCAAAAGCCGCCGGATTCTGGCCCGCTGCCACGGTTTGCCCAAAGCCCTTCAGACCGGGTTGAGTCTCCCAGCCCATTACGTGATCGAGCTCGTCTCGGAAAACTACAACCGTCTCTCCGAAGACGAGCGGACCAAAACCCTGATCCACGAGCTCCTCCACATCCCGCGCGTCTTCGGCGGGGGTTTCCGAAACCACGACTATGTCCGAGACCGCCGGGTGAACCAACTCTACGAACAGTACCTGAGAAAAACAAGGAATCCGCCCGGCCTTCCCCCGCCTTGACCATCCTCGTCCCGGAAGCGTACCATCGAAGCTCGTCACGCCGGCCCCGCCGGGACAAGAACGCCGTCTCACCGAACAGCACAGGAGGACCCCATGAGCCGCAACGCCTGTCTTTTCACCCTTGCAGCGATCTTCTTTTCCTCTTTCTCCTTCACTCCGATAATCCGCACCGCCGCGGGGGAGGATACGATCACGGCGTCATCGGTGAGATTTTTGACAAAGTCTATATCGACGGCTCCCTGAACGGAGCGATAAATTATAAGGTCCAAACGACGACGGTTCCGTCCGGCGGCGCGGTCATCGTCGAGTTTGTAGTCGACGCGCCCGGGGCCTATCGTCTGGTGGATCACAGCATCTTTCGGGTGGCCGACCGGCAATGGAATCCGCCTTCCAACCTGCACATCTGGCCCGTGCCGGGCGGACTGATCATGGTCTTGGAATTTTAACGCGGGGCCGTTCGGCTGTCTTGCTCTGATCGCCGCCGGTCTGATGGCTGAAATGGAGGAAATGATGGGCCGCAATGAAGAAAAAATGAACATGGTCAAGGAAGAGATCTTCGGCAAAGTACCGGAGGTCACTCTGATCTTCTGGATCATCAAGGTCCTGGCCACGACCCTGGGCGAGACCGGCGGGGATGCCGTGTCCATGTCGATGAATCTCGGCTATATCGTGAGCACTGGAATTTTTGCGGTGATCTTCATCGCTGCGGTCATCGTCCAGGTCTCCGCGAAGCGATTTCATCCGGTCGTGTACTGGACGACCATTGTGGCAACGACAACGGTTGGAACGACCTTGGCGGACTTCGCGGATCGTTCGCTGGGCATCGGATATGCGGGCGGAACAACCATTTTGTTCGCCCTTCTGATGGCGTCACTGTTCATTTGGTATCGCGCTCTTGGTTCGGTCGCCGTGAATACCGTAAGCACTCCGAAATCCGAAATGTTCTACTGGGTCACCATCATGTTTTCTCAGACCTTGGGCACTGCGCTTGGCGACTGGACCGCGGATGCCGACGGCCTTGGATACAATGGCGGCGCGTTGGTGTTTAGCGCAATGCTGGCCATCCTTGCAGCAGCATACTATCGAACGACCCTATCCCGCACGATGCTTTTCTGGGCGGCCTTCATCCTTACGAGACCCCTTGGAGCCGTGGTCGGCGACTTCCTGGACAAACCCGTCAGTGAGGGCGGCTTGGCGTTAAGCCGCTACGCAGCATCGGCAGGGCTTCTCGTGCTCATTGGGTTGTGCATCTTGATCTTTTCGCATAAAGCGGCTAAACATGGGCATTGAGCGCCGAGGATAAAACCCATCGAGCGGTGGCTTTCAATTCCTTCCACGGGACTGCCTGCGACAGCCGTGACATCAGCGTAAAAGACCCGACACCGAATTTTAGGAATCGGGGCTTCAAGCATTAAAATCGAGCTGGCATATCCAACGGCGGCCCGATCGGCTATTGGGAGGCCGACCGGCAACGGAATCCGCCTTCCAACTCGCCCATCCGGCCCGTCCCGGGCGGATTGATCATGGTCTGGGAATTTTAACGCCGACTCGGTGCGGGATCCGGAACTGAAACGGCATTCTGGCGCTCGGCGTATTCGCGGCATTGTTGCCAGTCGTCGGCGTACCGTTGCCGGATTTTTTCCAATTGCTCTTTGGGAATCAGGTCGTCCTTCGGCAGCCAGGCGTCGGGCAGCAACACCGCGGGGTAGAGGATCGAATAGACAAGCAGCGAGCGCGACCGCTTCTGGACCCAGCGCCAGACTCTCGGCCCGGAAAATTGCTGCACCGGCGAGAACAAATAGCGGCTGACGCTTCGAAGCACCCGGAGTTGTTTGTCGGCGTAGGAGGTGTGGAAGGGACTCAGGGAAATTTGGTTCCGGTCGTAGTCCGCGCTGCAGAACCGGGCCATCTTGTCCACGAAGGCCACGGCGTCGGATTTCAGGTCCTCATAAAACAGAACCAGCGGTTTTTCGGAAAAATATTTTTCCAGAATACGCAGCTTCGGAAAAAAATAGAGATCGCTCTGCTTCCAGTAACCTTTGTCCCGTTCAAGGTCGAGGAAGGCTTCGAAGGGCAGGCCGAACCCGTTTTTGACGCGACGGCGATACTGCGAAGCAATCCAGGAATCGTGCCGGCGCAGCACGATCATCGTGCGCGCGTGCGGATAGCGGGCTGCAAAACGGCTCACCTCCCTCTCCAGCTGCCTGTCGAACTCGCGCGACACGAGGTACTTCAGATGGTCGGATCGGTCGATGATCTCGGCATAACGGTGATAGCGCGTATTCTTCACGTAATAAATGCCGCGGAAATTGGGGAACACCTTGTGCTGAAGCCACGTCGTCGCGGTTTTGGCCAGCCCGACATGGAAGAAGATCTGTTTTTCGCGGGAAGCGATGTTTGCGTCCACTCAAAGACCTTTAATTCGTCAACGCGGTTCGAACGGATACTGTCGACCCCGCCGTCCATCATATGGCCGAACATGAAAAAAGGCAATAGATTATCGTGGACGATCTCTAAAGGGCCTTCTCCGAACAGGGATCGCTTTCCGGAACGGGCCGTCGCCCGTTGAAAAGCACCCAATAAATCCGCAACGAATCCAGAACCGGCCGGAAATGGGAGGAGCGGTTGCCGTTTAGATAAACCGTCTGGATCGGAACGGTGCCGATTCTCCGATGATGTCCCAACGCCAGCAGGAGAATCTTCATCTCCGTCTCGTAGCGCCGCCCCTGAACAGACTGCACTACCTCCCGCACAAAGTTCCGATCCAGTGCGCGCAAACCGGATTGGGTGTCCAGCGGGCTTTCGGGGTAGAGCCGGCGCAGCAGCGCACTCGTCAGCGTGTTGCCGATGCGGCTCCGGAGAGGCATCGCCCCGAATTGGACCCGTTCCCCGATCACCAACGACGCGCCTTTTTCTTTCCACGCGCGCACGAGACGGGGAATGTCGGCCGGACGATGTTGACCGTCGCCGTCGACCGTGACCAGCAGATCGAACGGCCATTCCGAGATTGCGAGGCGGAACGCCTCGAGAAGCGCGCCGCCCTTGCCCCGATTGACCGGAAAAGAAACCACCCGGACCCGCCCGCCGCCCTCGGCCTGAATTCGATGCAGGACTTCACCGGTTCCATCGGTTGAACCGTCATCCACCGCGATCACGTGATCGGCGTGAGCGGCGGCTTCGCGCACCACCGCTTCGCACAGCGCGGCGACGTTGTAGCAGGGGATCACGCAGCAGATCACCGGCCGGCATTGGATCGCCCCGCCACGGACGGACGGTTCGGAGACAACCCCGCCCCGCGGGCGGTGAATCGGGACCTCGCGCCATCCGGCCTCATCGAAGAACCCGGGTCGGGATTCCAGCTTGACGAACATTTTTTGAACGGGAGGAAAGAGGGAAAGCGGGAGCAGGACCTCGCCCCGCCTCCGGTTGCCGTAGAGCCGGGCGCAGGCGATCACGGCCCCGGAGACGCCGTCGCGCACGTCGGCGACCCCGGCCGGTCGTCGGGGCAGCGCGATCGAAAGCCGGAGCGCGCGGCCGGAGGGGTCGTCCCCGGCCAGGTAAAGGACCGCACGGCCCCGCAAGGTCGGACGCATCCGCATCGCCCACTTTAGGCGCAGCGTCTTGTTCTCCACCGCCGCAAACCGCACCGGATGGGCATCGTCCCGATCGATCGGATCGGCCGCGGCCATGAATCGTTCGTGGTCCGCCGCGTAGGAGAGGAACCTCCGACGGCTCAACAACAACTGACTCGCGTAGCGGAGAATCGCCTCGCGCTTTCTCGCCCGGACGGAAGGGGCCACCGGAAGCAAAAAGCCGCTCCGCTCGGGCGGCCGCGAACGGGGACAATGAATCAGATAGCGGATCGGCATCAACCCGGACCGATCCGGCGTCAAACGGGCCAGCGCAAAGGACGCCAGCACCGCGAACGCGCTGTGGTCCGGATGGCCGTCGAGCTCCGAAGGGATCGCCAGCTTCGTCGGACGCCAGGCTTCGATCTCCCGGGTCAGCGCGGTCACAAGATCGTTCCGGCCGCTCATCAAAAGGGGGGTTAAGCCCTGATCGGGGTATCCCAAAAAGACCGCGTTGTCCTCCGGAACGCCGAGGACGGCAAACGCCGAGCGGACCTCGGCCCGCCGACGCCGGCCCCAACGGATCCGTTCATCGGGCCCGATCCGCCAGCGGCGCTCCAGGGCCCGTTGCGGCCAGGGATTGTTCTCCCCGTCGGTCACAAAAATCACGCGGACCGGCGCGCCCGCGGCGATGGCGATCTGAAGGAGCCCGCCCGCGGCCAGGGTTTCATCGTCGGGGTGAGGCGCAAGGACCATCACCCGGTCCCGGCCGTTGAAATTTAAAACCGTCGTCATAGCGACCTCTTTTGGACCGGGAAAGGAAGGTAGCCCCGCTCCACCGCTTGGGCCCATACCACGGCCAGCCGCCCGGTTCCGGCCGATGGCCGAAATTCGTGATGCCCCCGATCGAGGAACCTCGCGCCTTCGTAGGGACGGCCGTCCAGCCCGCCCGCCGCGGCGCCGGCGTCGCTGATCATGGAATACCGAGCCGGAATTTCGATTTCAAATGCGATGGGACCGGTTCCATCGATATGAGAGGCCAGAAGCCGCCCGGCCACGCGCAAGCGGCCCACGGGCAGATAATTTTCTTCAAGGAAAGCGCGGCCGCGGACCGGGAAGAGACCGACGTCCGCGATCGTCACGCAGGTGCGGGTGGCGATCAGCCGCTCGGGAATGTCATCGACAATAAGTCCCTGCCGGAGCCGCGCCTGGGTGACGCTCTCCAGCGCATAATAGAACGGACGGGAACGAAACACCGTCTCGCCTTTCAGGTCGAGGACGGGATCCTCGGCTCGGGTCAATCGAAGGACGTCCGTGAGCAGACCCACTTCATCGCGCGTCCCGTCCCGCCACACCGGAACGGCCGCCAACAAAAATACCAGCTCCGCAACAGCGACCGCCGCGGGCGCCGCCGCGTCGAGCCACGGACGTGCCGGACCCGTCCTTCCCTCTTGAGCTTTCCGGAAGCCGGCGACGGCCAAGAACGACGGCGTCAGAAGGACAACAAGAAGCGGATAAAACGGGAGATGGTCCTGGGCCGAAAAGACCGGCCAGAAGGTGTGCACCGCCAAGAAGTACAACCCGGCCGCGAGAAAGACAACCGCACGCCGGGCCCCGATGGCGGGATCGGGAGCCCGGTGCGCGATCGTCCGCGCCGCCCATCCCAGCGGCGGCAGCATGAAGACTAAGAGAAGGACTCGACCGGAATTCGCGGGCCGGGACCCCAGGCCCGAAACGAGGTTGTGGACCACCGCACCATAAAAGAATGCCGCGCCGGCGTCTTGGACGGCAAAAAACAGCGCCAACCCCAGGGGAACCAGCACGAATCCCGCCAAGGCCGCCGCGGCCAATCGGCCCGGGCCGGGGTCCCGGGTATCCCGCCGGACGTTGGGAGCGAGCGCTCTCGTTGACAAAAGCGCGACGCCGAGCGCGGCCAGCAACAGGATTGTTTTCATCGAGACGCTCAACGCGGCGCCCAACAAAAGGCCGCCGAAAAAGCTTCGCGAGGAGGTCGGCGGCCCTTGAAGCAGAACGTCCAAGGCCAGGAGCCAGAGCGTGGCCCAAAGAACATCGGTTCGAAACTGGACCGTGTAAATAAAAAAACCGGGAAGCAGTCCGGTGAACACCGCGGCCCAGAGTCCGGTCCGGCGGCTAAAGAGCTTGAGACCGATCCGGTACGTGGCCCAAAGCGACAGAACGGCCAACGGGATCATGGCCAGTCGCATCCAGAGCAGGACATCGGGCCTCTCGCCCAAAACGCCCACGAGCGGCGCGAAGAGAAGATGAAAAAGCGGCGTGTGATTATCGAAAACGTCTCGGTATTGAAGGAGGCCCCGCGTCCAGCCCCAGGCCACGTGCAGGTGCTGGGGTTCGTCCGAGTTGAAGCGATAGCGGAAGACGTAGACGACGCGCCAGAACAACGTCATCGTAAAAAACGCCGCGATCAAGCCCCGTTCGCCTCTTGAGATCGCGGCGTTCGAATCCGCGTCCGCGATCGTTTGAGAAGCCACGGTACGATTCACCCGGACCGGGAGGAGTTGCGTTACCATTGAAGCGCCGTTCCGCCCAGAACTTCCATCGCGCCCGAAGGGGAGAGGCCCCACGCTCCCTGAAGGTTCAGCGGCAGTTTGTTAAAAAGGAGATGGGTCACCCCGCCCGTCACCGCACCGTACAGGTGCGGGCTCCATCCACCGGCGGCGTCATATCCCACATGAAAACTCCAATCCGGCGTCGGCCGGAAGGCAAGCCCCGCCTCCCCGTCGATAAATCCCTTCACGGCGAACTGCTGATAAAGGTAGCCCGGCAGAGGAATGTTGAAGTCGTCCTCCTGAAGGGATCCGAGGGTCGTGGACCAGAACCGGGCCGAACGGGAATCCGCGCCTTCGCGCGCCGCCAACCCGAACGTGGTCGATGGCGAGACCGGGTGATACCATTCTTCCACGCCCTGGACGGTCGCGACCGTTTTCTCCGGCTCCGACGCGAATCCATTAAATTGGAGGGCGGAAAAGGAAAAAAACAGCCGGGTACCGGAGGTCGGTTCATCCCATTTCGTCCGCTGGGTTCGGTCCCGCTCCAGCTGGAGCAACTCCGTCGTTTTCCGACCCGTCTCCTTAACGTCGCCGTCCAGTTTTCCCGAAACCCATTCGACGCCCAGACGGGCATCCGCGACCGGGCTTCTTTTCAGGATCCCCGCTCCCGTTCCCAGGCCCCGAAACCGGGTCTCGGTGAGCCGGCCGCTTTGTTCCGAGGGTTGATAGAAGAAAGGATATTCCGCGATGAAGGCGATATAAGGGCTCACCGACGCAGGCGACTCCAAGGTCAACCGGCCGCCATCCGAGTCCACCGAGGCGTTCACAAAGGTGAGTCGGGGCGTCTTCAGTATAAAATCCTTTTCCCACGAAAGAAGCCCCAAGCGCTGCGAATGCCCCGCCTTTCGGCTCTCGATCCATTCCCCGCCCAGCAGGACGGTTTGCAGATTCGAGGAGTCGTCGCGCGGGTCCGACCGGGCCGGACTATTTTCCTGAGGAAACCCGAAATAAGGATTCGGGGCCCCCTGCAGCTCTCTCGGCAGCATCATCGCCCCGCTGAGGATAAAAATTAAAATCCCGCCCTTCCTTCTCAACAATTTGACTCCCCGCTTTATTTCAGATAGGCTGTTTCAACACGCGCCGCAAGGCCGTCCGATGGAAGATGAAAGAGCCTCTCATTCTCGATTTTGACCGGTCCGTCCTGTCGCTCGCCGGCGTCAGCACCGTTCCTCTGAACGACTGGCAACGGGTGATTCGTTACGGCTGCTCCCTCGCCGACATCGAACGACTCGAAACCGTCTTGAACGCACAAATGGACGAGGGACCCCGGCTGGCCTTCCTGGGAAGCGGCGATTTCCATCACGTCAGTTATCTGATGATCCGGCGGCTGCATTCCATGGGACCGTTCCAGGTCGTCGTTTTCGACAACCATCCCGACAATATGCGCTTTCCCTGGGGCATTCATTGCGGATCCTGGGTGCATCATGTCTGCCGGCTGCCGTTCGTCTCCCGGGTGACCGTCGTCGGAATCACGTCCGACGACATCCGGGGATTTCACCTGTTCGAAAACCATCTCCGCCCGCTTTACGCCGGGAAGCTTTTCTACTTCTGCTTTTCACCCGTCCCGATGCTGGCCCGCCGACTCGGCCTTTCCGGGATCAAGGATTTCCGGGACGGGCAAAACCGGCTTTCGGAACGGATCCGGACGGACATCTTGAACGTCGACTGCGATCCCGTCTATCTATCCATCGACAAAGATGTTCTCTCGCCCCGGATCGTCCGGACCAATTGGGACCAGGGGATCCTGACGGAGGAGAACCTCTTCGAGGCCGTGCGGTTTCTAAAACCTCGCCTTCTGGCCGCCGACGTCACCGGCGAAATCTCGTTCTACCGTTATCCCCAGCCCTGGAAAAGGGTTCTGAGCCGACTGGACGGCCAGTCTCCTCCATCGCCTGCTGATCTCGATCAACACCAGCATCGCCACCGGACCCTCAATGAGAAATTAATTTCGATCCTGCGGCCGGATTAGACGTCGCGTCCGCAAGGATATTACAGATCCGCGAGAACTCGTTTTCCGAAAGCCAGGCGCTGTTCGTGATCGTCAGACAGCGCTCCGCCAAGGAGGATGCGTTGGGCATCGGCCCTGCGGACACGATCCCCCGTAGATCGGGGTAGCCGGTCAGATCGTGAATAAAGAGACGGGTCACGCCCAACCCGGAAGTCCAGAGACGGGAGAGCGCGAGATCACAGGCTTCGTTCGTCTCGAATAAAACCGTCAGGAACGGCCAGGTCCCGCCGTCCGGGGGTGAATCGTTGATGACCCTTAACGCCGGAACATTCTCCAGGCGCTTGGCCCGCCGACGGCCCCGCTCCGCGTTCTCCAACACGGCCACCGGAAACCGTTGCAAGGCCGCCGCTCCGATCCGCTTGCGCCAAGCGCCCATTCGGTGCAGGGGGATATCCCGATTAAAAGTATCACCCACCGCACGCGCGGGATCGCCCTTTTTCAGCCAGTAACGCAACGGAAACCCGTAGGTCAGCCGCAAGGCGGCCGGATGGTATCCGAGTCGATACCCGATCAGCTGGGTCAAGCGGACCCATTCAAAAAGCGGCCGAGGCGGAACGAGTCCGCGGGCGGTCTCCGCAAGCGCCCTTCGCAACGACGCGTCGCGCGACACGAGAACGCCCCCCTCGTACAACGTCAACCCCTTGCCGCGGGCCAGACTGTAAAACCCGATCTCCCCGATCGTTCCGACGAACCGGCCCTGCCAGACGGCGCCCAGCGACTGCGCCGCGTCTTCCACGACGGCGGCGCCGACGCGTCGCGCGATCTCCAGGGTCGGAGCCAAATCCGCGGCCGCTCCCCCGAGATGGGTCGGCACAATGCAAAGGGTGTCGGAGTCACAAACGGCCGACAGGGCGTCCGGGTCAAGATCGAACCGGTCCTTGCGCGTGTCGCAGAGCCGGATCCGGAGCCCGGCGCGCGCGACGGCCATCGGAACCAGCGGACAGGTATAGGCCGGAACGACCACCGTGCGTCGGGTGCTGAGGCGCTTGAGGGTTTCCAGCGCGATGAGTAAACAGGCGGTGCCGGAGCATTCCACCTGAACGGCCGGAACGTTCAAGAACCGGGCGAAGGCGGTCTCAAAATCAAGCCCCGCGCCGCGCATCGGAAGAAAATCGCGCCATCGCAACGGCAAGCCCGCCGTGGGCGGCAGTTCGCGCCACCGCCGCGGCTCGACCTTCTCCTTCCGCTCGCGCTCGCCCCGCGGCGTCAGCAACCCGATCCCGCACAGGATCAGAAGACTCCCGAGGGCCTGAGCCCCGGAAAGGGATTCTCCCAAAACCAGGACCGAAAACAGCAAGACCGAAACGATCTCGAGATGGGAAGCGGCGAAGGCCGGGCCGACCGGGGCATGTCGGAGCAACGTCATCCAGGTCGCGAAGGCGCCGAGATAACCGAGGACCGCGAGATAAATCCATTTCTCGACGAGGAGGCGGCCCAGCCATCCGGCGTCGAAGCCGGCGGGAGCGGCCGCCACGGCCGCGAACTTGAACCCGATCTGGGCGGCGGTATCGAAGACCATCAAAATGATCAACCCTGTGAGAAAAAACCGGCGCATCCTCTAACCCCACCCGACCCAAACCACGCCCGCCGCGATCAGCAGCGAGCCTGCGATGCGGCGACCGGTCAGCCTCTCACCGAAAAGGAGCCGCCCGCCCAACAGGATCGCCAGAATATTGACGCTGCCGACCAGCACCGCCTGCGACAACGGGACGAGAGAAAGAAACGCCAGCCAGAGCATGAACTCCGCGACGAACGCGGCCAGGCCCATCCAGATCCATCGATCGCTTAACAGGACGGCCCAGCGCCTGAACCCGTTCCGTTCCTCCCCCCCCGTCGCGGCCGCTTTAAACGACAGATGTCCGGCCGTGTCGAACAGGATGTTGCCCAACCAGATCAGGGTCGCCGTCGGCGTCATGACGTCCCCTCCGGAGCTCCGCGGCGGGACCGGTCGCGCCCCCGGTCGGCCCAGTTCCGATCCGTTTCAAAAAAGCGCCGCAGCCTCCTCAGACCGGCCCGGAGAAGCGGACTCCTGGGATAAACCGCGTGCTGCGTGAAGGTCAACCCCGCGCCCAGCGCCGTCTTCACCTCGGGATCGGTCCATCCCGCGATGTAGAAGCGCAGGCCGTGCCGGATCGCGTACTCCAGATTAAAAATCCAGCTGAGAAAGTAGAGGTTCCATTCCCGCGCGTCGGGATAGGCCAGCCCGATGGTTTTGTCGATCAGGTTGTTGCGATAAATGAAACAGAGGTTGAATCCGATCATCTTCCCCCGATGCCGGTAGACGAAAACGATTCCCCCGCCCGCGGGGCGGCGAAGAACCGCGTCAAAAAACGGGAGGGACAGTTGATCGAAATGAATCTCGCTCTGTCGGTAGACGTTCAAATAGAGATCGTAGAGCCGGCGGACAAACGCCTCGTCCGAAAAGACGGGATCTCCGAGGGGAATCTCCACCACCTCGATTTCGGACCGCTTCCGCAGTTTCCGGCGGATATCTTTTCGTCTGGAGTGGGACAAGCCACGGAGGTATTCGTCGATCGAAGCGAACTCGATCGGAACAAAGGCCAGCGCCTGTCCGGCCAGAACTTGGAACCCGGCTTGCCGACATTGGTTCCGGACGTCATCCGCCCTCTTATTTTCATCCGGCGTCAAGAGCGGAGAGTTCAACGGGAGGTCTTTCAGGATCAGGAACGAAACGTCCTGCGCTGCGGCCTGTTCCTGCCAATCCGAGATCCAGGCCCCGGAATCGTTCCGCGACGGATAAAGAAGATATTCGGACACGGTCGTTCCGACAAAAAGGGTCCGCGGTTTCAGGAAGCGGCCCAGACCCCCAAAATCCAGGATCGGTTTGACGACCCTCTTGACGTGCGGGTCCAGCGTGGTCAGAAGATCGAAGGAAGTCACGAAAGCCGGGGTCCGGCGATCGGACGACCGGATTTCCAGCGGGCTGAATCCGACCGGCGGATTCTTCAAAAACGCCTCCACGAGAGACGCCGGCTCGAGAAGGTTGAAATAGACTCCGTCCGATTCCGTTTCGCGAGCCGAACACGGCGAAGCGACGCTTTGATCGGTCTCGAGCCCGGATGCGGGAGAGCCGGACGGCTGGGACACTGTAGGCCGAGTTTTCAAAGAGGTCTCGAAAGGTTCGGAGGGCCGCTTGGACAACCGGACCCCGATCCGATTAAAAAACCGCTACGCCGGCTTCGTTTTGTTCTGGATGTAGGAAACCACGTCCTGAACCCGGACAAACGCCAACGCGTCCGCGGTGGGAATCCCGATATTGAACTCGTTTTCCAACTCAAACAGGAGTTCGAAAGTGTCCAGCGAGTCCAGCCCGAGGTCCTGGACCAGTCTCGATTCGGACAGGATGTCCGAAGCATTCTTCTGAAATTTCTCGGCCAATCGGCCTTTGATTCGTTCTTCGATCAGATCTGTGGATTCCATAGGACCTCTCTCATTGAACAATGGACCATTACGAAATCGCCCGCATGACCAGACAGGCGTTATTGCTTCCAAAACCGAAGGAGTTGGATAAAGCGACCTGAACCGGTCTCGCACGGGCCTGGTTGGGCGTATAGTCCAGATCGCATTCCGGATCGGGCGTCTCGATGTTCACGGTCGGATGAATCCTTCCCCGCTGGAGGGTGAGCGCGCAGACGATGGCTTCGATCGCACCGGCCGCGCCGATGGTGTGACCGATCATCGACTTGGTCGAGTTCATCGAGATGTCATGGGCGTGCCGTCCGAACACCGATTTGATCGCCCGCGTTTCGACGGCGTCGTTCAACAGCGTGGAGGTGCCGTGGGTGTTGATATAATCCACCTCCCAAGGCGAGACCTCTCCGTCTTCCAACGCCAAGCGCATGGCCCGGGCCTGCTCCGCCCCGCTCACGTCGGGGCTGACCATGTGGGAAGCTTCGCAGGCGCAGCCGTAACCGACCAGTTCCGCATACATCGAGGCTTTTCTTCTCTCCGCGGATTCCAACGTTTCCATAAGGACGACGCCTGCGCCTTCTCCCAAGACGAACCCGTCCCGGTTTTTGTCAAACGGCCGGCTGGCCCGGTCCGGGGCGTCGTTTCGAACCGAAAGGGTTCGCAAGGAACAGAAGGCGGCCAGCACCCCCGGCAGGAGGCAGGCCTCCGTTCCACCGGCCATGATCATATCGGCCCGGCCGGATCGGATGAGGTCCAGTCCCTGTCCGATGGCGTTGCCGCCCGAGGAACACGCGGTGGAGATCGTGATGTTATGGCCCTTCAGTCCGTACGAGATGGCCATCTCGGCCGCCGCGGCATTGGATGTGGCCAATGGAACCGACAGCGGATGCACGCGGCGAGGGTTGCCGGTCTCGAACAGCGTCCGCAGCTGGACTTCATAGATCCCCATTCCGCCCATCCCCGTTCCGATCACGACCCCCGCCCGGGTCCGATCGATTCCGGAAAAATCGATTTGTCCGTCCTCGACCGCCATTTTTGCCGCGGCCATGGCATACCGGGTGACCGTGGCCATCTTCGGTATTTTGGAAACCGGGATGTAATCCTCCGGACGAAAATCCGGAACCTCCCCGCCGATTTGACTGGGATAGGAGGAGACATCAAAACGTTGAATGGTCCTGATTCCGGACCTCCCTTCCATCAGGCCGGCCCAAAAGGCCTCCTTGCCCGAGCCGATCGGAGAAACCACGCCCAATCCGGTTAAAACCACCCGCGGCACCGCCTTGCCCATTTTTTAACTCCTGAGCGCGGGCATTTCCGAGTCTTCGAACAATCCCACGCACGACTCGATGAATTTTGAAACCTCCTCCGCGACAAGATCTCTCTGCTTATCGATCGTGATGACATGGTAACAATCATCCAGGAGCACCAGTCTTTTATCGGCCGAACGAATCGTCCGATAAACCAGTTCGGCGTTCCGAGGGCCGGTAAAATCATCCTCTCGAGATTGAAGGATCAAGGTCGGCGCCGTGACCCGATGGAGGTTTCCTTTCACTTTTTCATACAGTCGATCCAGGTCCGCCAGGGTTTTTAGAAAGAAAATCGGGTATCCGACGGCCTCGGTCGAATTACTCCGTTGGGGTAATCGAGGCGTCTCGGACCGAAAACGGCGCAGGAAGGCCCGCAGCCGGTACAAAGGATGATAGGCCTCACGGATCCGGCTTTGCAGGGCCGGCTCTTTGATTCCGTACGGATACCCGTCGATATGAAAGAAAAAGTATTGTAAGAAGGCCGGAAGCCTTTTGATCCCGAACGGAAGAAGGCTCAACGTCCACGGGGAATTCCAACCGTCGTAAAAAAAGGTGGGCGAAAGAACGACGACCCCATCCAACGGAATCGCGGTCGAGGCCTCCAGCGCGAAAAGCGCTCCCGCGCTCAAGCCCCCCACGATCAAACGCTGATAATGCTCCCGGCAGAAGGCCAGTTGCATCTGAACGTGTCGCAGCCAGTCTTCTTCGTCCGACCGCAGCATATCCCGCAACCCCAAACAATGTCCCGGGAGCGTGGGCAGATAGACATCCCGGCCTTGCCGGGATAACTTCAGCGCCAGATACTTCATCTCCAGGGGGGTTCCGGTCACGCCGTGAATGAGATAAACGAGCGTCGAGGATTGAGCCGGCATGAAGAGATCGGTGCGCCGGGCTCCCGGCATGCGGGCCAGCGCCGCCTCTTTCGTTTCGAAGGGATGACTCATGGCGCCTCCGTCGCGTATTTCTTGAACAAAACGTCGAGCAGCTCGACGGCCAGATCGATTTCCTCCTTTGATATTTCAAGACTCGGGGCCAGGGTGAACACGTTTTTATAGTACCCGCCCACGTCCAGCACCAGCCCCATCGGTCCACGCGAGGTCGGAATCCCGCCCTCGAGGCCGGCCTCAAAGATTTGGTCCACGAGCGCCTTGTTGGGCGTATACCGGTCGGCCTGGGTCACCTCGATCCGAAGGGCCAGCCCCAATCCGGAAACATTGCCGATGACGCGATGGCGGCTTTTCAATTCCTCGAGCCGCGCCAGGAAGTAGGCGCCTTTTTCCGCAACGGTCTTTTCATAGTTTTGATGCCGGATCCATTCCAGCGTGGCCAGCGCCGCCGTCGTTCCAAGGGGGTTGGACGAGAAGGTGGAATGCGTCGATCCCGGCGGAAACATCTCCGGCGAGATCAGCCGTTCCTCGGCCCAGACGCCCGAGATCGGGTTCAATCCGTTGGTCATCGCCTTTCCGAACACGACGATGTTGGGCTTTACGCCGAAATGCTCGATGGCCCAAAACTTCCCCGTTCGGAAGAAGCCCATCTGGATCTCGTCGTCCACCATGAGGATTTTCCGGTCTTCCAAAACCTTCGACAGCCGCGGAAAATATTCCGGCGGCGGGATGACGTAGCCGCCGGTTCCCTGCACCGCTTCCACATAAAACGCCACGTACTCGGGCTCTTGGGCTTTGGAATCCCAGAAGGATTGGTATTCGGTTTCAAAGAGTTTTTCGAATTGCTGTACGCAGTAATAGTCGCAGCTCTCAAGCTTCTTCCCGTACGGGCATCGGAAGCAGTAGGGAAACGGAACGAAGTGGGCGCGATTCGAAAAATGCCCGTAGCGACGACGGTACCGGTAGCTGGAGGTGATCTCGGAGGCCCCCAAGGTCCTCCCATGATAGCCGCCCATGAAGGCCATGAAGAGGCTCTTGCCGGTCGCGTTGCGGACCAGCTTCATCGAATCCTCGACCGCCTGGGAGCCGCCGACGTTAAACTGGACCCGCCCCTCCCGACCGAAGGCCCGACCGCACTCCCGGGCCAGCTCCGCGGCCAGCAACACTTTTTCTTCGTGCAGATACTGACAGGCCAGTTGCGGAAGCGTCTCGATCTGTTCTTTCAAGCGCTGGCTGATTTCCTTGTTCCGGTATCCGAAATTGACGGCCGAATACCACATCTGGAGGTCGAGGTAAGGGCGGGATTCGCGGTCGTACAGAAAGCTTCCTTCCGCCGCTTTAAAAAACTTGGGGGACGACGCGTAATGAACCGTGTCGCCGTAGGAGCAGTACTTGGCTTCCAGTCTTCTCAACTCCGCTTCTTCCTGACGCAATTTCATCGTTTCTCCTGAATGGCCGGCTTTAGCCTGGACGGTTCCCCAAACAACGCGCGCGCCACTTCGGTTAAGGTTTCGAAGGAATCGTGAACAATCCCCTTGGCCATGCAGTAGGCCCGAAGCCGTTTTTTGGCGAAGACCCGGTCGGCCCGGTGAACAACACAGCGATCGGAAAGACCGTCGCCGATGTAGACGGTCAGGAACTCTTGACGCCCGTCCTGTTCAAGCAGCCGGCATTTACATACCCCGCAGCCCCCCTGACAAACGGCATCGCCGTACGGGAATGTGAGGGTAGGCCGCCCGTCCTCCTCCCAATGGAGCCGGTTTGAATAATGGGGAAGGTGGTCCAGTCCGTTGACGCGCAAAACGGCCTTCATCAGAAAATCGATCCCGTCGCTCACGATCACCAGCGATGCGCCGTTCTTGACGCATTCCTTTTTCAGAACGTGGATCCCCGGATCGATCGGCTGACGGATTAGAAAAGAGCGGAGCGTTTCCGGGCCGGCCTGAATGAGCCGGGTTTGCTGTCGCATGCATTCCCGCGCCGAAAGGGTTCCTTCCTCCCACTTCCGCTCCCAATCCTTGTATTCGGGTCGGGCAAACGTCTCCAGAACGGCGTCGGTTGTGTCCTGCCGCGTAATCGTCCCGTCGAAATCACAAAATATCTTGATTTTCATTGCTTCGGTTCCGAATCCTCCCGTATCAATGCTGCAGGGATGGCGGCCGGTTTTTGAACGGTTGTTTGCTGAACTTAATTGGAAAGAGCAAAAGGCATGCCAGCGGCCGGATGGAGTTAACGCAGCAATTGGATCGTTTTAAATGGACTTGCGGGGCGGGATTGAGATCAGAGACGGGACTTTTTTATCTTGCCATGGGGCTTTTTGTCCCGGTCAAGCGTTACCGTTCTTGGATTCACGGCGCTTGCTGAACCGATACAAGGTCTTGCGATTGATCCCCAGCACCTCGGCCGCCTTGCTTTGGTTCCCGCCGGTCTGATCAAGAATCTGCTCGACATACCGCCGTTTCATTTCTTCCAAGGTCACCATGGCATCGGAGGAAGAGGGGACGCGGGCCGGTTCTTTCGGATGCAGATCATCGGAAATATCGGAGGGCGTCAACACGTTATTGGTCGTGAGCGTCACCGCGCGCTCGATGACGTTTTCCAACTGGCGGATATTTCCCGGCCAATGATACTGCGTCAGGATCTCCATGGCCTCTTTGGAAATCCCCGAGACGCTCTTCTTGGCGCGCTGACAGGCTATCTTGATGAAATGGTTTGCGAGAAGCGGAATGTCCTCCGGGTGCTCCCGCAGCGGGGGAAGATTGATCGTCACGACATGAAGCCGATAAAAGGCGTCCTCCCGGAAACGCCCGGCCTGCACCAGCGTCGCCAGGTCCTTATTGGTTGCGGCCAGGATCCGTACATCCACCCGGATCGTTTCCCCTCCGCCCACCGGGCGGACCTCATGCTTTTGCAATACGCGCAACAACTTGGCCTGAAGGGAAGGCGTGATATCCCCGATCTCGTCCAGAAAGCAGGTGCCTCCTTCCGCTTCAAGAAATAGCCCTTTTTTATTCGTCCAGGCGCCGGTGAACGCGCCCTTGGTGTGGCCGAACAGCTCGGTTTCCAGAAGGCCCTCCGGAAGCGCGGCGCAGTTGACGGCGACATACGGCTTCTCGGCCCGGCGGCTGTGGTTGTGAATGGCCCGGGCGATCAACTCCTTTCCGGTTCCGCTCTCGCCCTGAATCAGGACGGTCGTGTCGGTGGAGGCGACCCGGGCCACCAGTTTGTAGATCTCAAGCATCTTCGGGCTGTTGCCGATGACGGTTTCGAGCGGAAGATCCTCCGAGGCTTCGGTCGGAAGAAAGAGGTTTTCCCGAATGAGCCGCTGCTGATTCAAGGCCCGTTGAACCGTGACCTTGACATCTTCGATCTTAAACGGCTTGCTGATATAGTCGTACGCGCCGTTTTGGATGGCTTCAATCGCCGTCTCAAAGGAGCCGAAGGCCGTGATGACGATCATGATCGTCTCGGGGCTTTTCCGCCGTAACGCCCGGACCACTTCGAGTCCGCCGACATCCGGCATCTTCAGATCCGTGATCACCATGTCAAAGGGAGCGTGTGTCCCCATCCGGATGGCTTCCGAGCCTTGCGTGGTCGTTTGGACTCGATACCCCTCCTTCGTCAGGACCTCCCGGAGAAGGTCCGCCGCGACCGCGTCGTCATCCACGACAAGGATTTGTGAAGGTGCGACCATCTTAACCTCGCTTTCTCACCGGAAGCCTCACGATAAACCGGCTTCCCTCGGCCAATCGGCTTTCCAAGGCGATCGTCCCGCCGTGGCGCTGAACCACGTCCTGACAAATCGACAAACCCAGGCCGGTTCCCTGTCCGGGCTCCTTGGAGGTGAAAAAGGGCTCGAAGACTTTTTGAAGATGATCCGACGGGATTCCCCTCCCGCTGTCCTGGACCATGACCTCGACCCATTCGGCCTCGAGCGCATCTTCCCCGGATCGGCCCGGGGAATCCCGGGGAGGACCGATCTGCTTCGTTCGAATCACCAGGGTTCCGCCGCCGGATAATTCGTCGATCGCATTGTCGATCAGGTTCAGAAAAACGCCCTGGATCTGGCTGTAGCTGGCCAGGAGCTTGTGCAGGTTGGGATCGAATTCCTTGACGACCGAAATCCGCTTGGCCGTCGTCTCGGGCGAAAACAGAACACAGAGATCTTCAAGGACCACGTTCAGCTCGATCCAGTCGAAATCCGTCTCGGGAAAACGCGTCGTGTTCAGCAGCCGCTGAATGCTGTTGATCAGCCGTTCGACCTGGGACCGCATGATGGACAAGCGGCGCCGCGCGTCCTCGGTCAGCCCGCCCTCGTCCAAAAGAAGCTGAAGGTGGCCGAAGACCGAATGCAGGGGCGTTCCCAGCTCGTGCGCCACCGTTGCGGCCAGCTGCCCGATGGCCGCCAGCTCGTTGGAATGCACCAGCTGTTTCTGCATCTGGTAGATCGATCGGTTGGCGCGAGTCAGCTCGTCGTTCCGCCTCTGAAGTTCGTCCGTGGCCGCGTCGATCTTATTCTGAAGCTCCTCGTTGAAGGTATGAATGCGGTCGAGGAGGGCCTGATTGGCCTCGGCGCTCTGTTGAATCGTCCGGATCATCGAATTAAAGCTCGCCGTCAGCCGTCCCAGCTCGTCCGGCGCCGCAGGCGCGATGGTAACCGACAGATCTCCCTCTTTGACTCTCGACATCGCCCGCAGGAGGTTTTCGATCGGGCGATGGATCATCCGGTTCATGGAAACCGCAAAGAGGCCGCTGATCAGTAGAACGGAGAGGAGCGTGATGACGAAGGCCTGGCTTCGTTCCTTATTATGCATCCGGTCGAACTCTTTACGAGACATCTTCATCTTAATCAAACCGATCACCTTCCCATCGAGATGAATCGGAGAGGTGATGTCTACATAATTCACTTTACCGATTCGTTCCGCCTTGGAAAGGATCTGATCGATTTTTATTTTTTCGATATCCTCCTCGGAGAGGACCGTCGGGGAATGCAGGGCCGTCGTTTTTGAAGTGACCGGGATGAGCTTCCCGTCCGGGGAAAAAGTGAACAGATCGATGCGTTCGATGTCCGAATGAATCGTCATCATGTCCAGAAGGTCGTCGTTAATTTCACGCATATCGGTCAGGCCGTGATAATCGGTCGCCACGCTCGAATCGATTTCGCGGACAACATTGACGGTCTCCTGCCGGAGGTTGTCCTCGGCGTCTTTTTCGATCATTTTCTGGGTGAAATACGTCGAGGTGAACAGGATCGCGACCACGCTGGTAATTGTCAGCAGAAGAAGTTTGGTCTTGATGCTGATTTTTTTAAATGCGGACATCTTTGTCAAACCGGTATACGAACTCCGAGGCCGACGCCGAAGAACGGGAGGGAGCGTGAAGCCTTCAGGCAGGCTAAAACTTCACCAGAGAACATCGGCTGTATTTATTTTATTATATTCCATGACTGAAATGAGATGCAAGGGCTCCGATGGATTGAACCCGCAATCCCGCGAGAGGCGCGTCTTCATCGTAATCGGCCGCCCTGCGGATCGCCCGATCCTTTTCCCGCCACCGTCTTTCTCGCCCGATCGGTCGTGATCACGGCCACGGCGGCCACGATGATCGCGGCGGCCAACAGGATTTGGGTGGAGATCGGTTCGCCCCCCCAGATCCGGCCGAGGGTAACCGCCACGACGGGGTTGACATAGGCGTAGGTCGAGGCGCGCGCGGGCGTGGTCGCGTTCAGCAGCCAGATATAGGCCGTGAACCCCACGAGCGAGCCGAAGACGATCAGATAGACCAGCGATAGGGCCGAGCGCGCGGAAACGGCGCTCAACTGCAGCACGGCGGCTTCGCCCGTCGCCAGCCCGGCCAGGAAGAGCAGCACGCCGCCCGTCAGCATCTCCATGGCGGTGGCGAGAAGCCCTGACTCCGGCAGCGGCGCGCGCAGGGAGTAGAGGGAGCCGGCCGCCCAGGCCACGCCTCCCAGGATCAGCACGACCGCCCCCGCCGGATCGATCCGATGGATGCCGGACAGCTTCTCCGGTCCGACCAGCAACGCCATCCCCGCAAGCCCCAATCCCAGCCCGGTCGCCACCCACGGGCTCGGCCGGGCATGGCTCCACCAAATCCAGTCCATGAGGACCATCCAGATCGGCACGGTCGCGATCAACAACGACGCCAGCCCGGAGGGAACCCGTTGCTCCGCCCAGACCACCGCGCCGTTTCCGGCCGAGATGAGCAGGCCGCCGATCACGGTCGCGGCGGCCCAGTGAATGCGGACCGGCCGTTTCGCGCCGGTCAGCCGGGCCCAGCCGTACAACACCGCACCCGCCACCGCGAAGCGGAAGCCGGCCATCAGGAAGGGCGGCAGCGTCTCGATCGCGAACCGAATCGCCAGAAACGTCGACCCCCAGATCAGGTAGACGGCCGCGAACGCGGCGGCGACCTTGAGATGGGACGGCCGTCCCGCCGGAGCTTTTCGATCCATCGGATTTAATCGCGTCGCGACCATGAAAAGGAGATTATACACCAGCCCGTGACGAAGATGCACCGGCCGGAGCCGGGATTTATTTGAATCGCGGATTCAAGATTCGGTATAGTGTACCAGGCGCCGTTTCTTCCGGCCGGACGAAAAACCATGATCCGCAAGGGTTTCAAAAAATCGATGGAGTTCCCCGGGACGGACCCGGACCGACAAGCGGCCCGGGACTTCGTTTCGCGGATGGACCGGGATTATTTCTCGGTTTATTCCCCGCGGGAAATCCGGGTCCATATCCAACTGGCGCAGGGCCTGACCTCCGATCATCCGGTCCGTCTCAAGGTCGCGCCCCGGGAAAAAAATCGGTTCAACATCGTGATCGTGGCCTTCGATTACTTTTCGGAATTCTCGATCCTCTGCGGCCTTCTGGCCTCCTTCGGCCTCGACATACGGACCGCGGACGTTTACACGTTTTCGGACCGCCGGCCGTCGGCCGTACCCGCGCTTCCCGCGCACGGCCGGCGTAAAAAAATCCCGCGGGCTCGCGACTCCCGGAAAAAGATCGTGGACGTCTTCGAGGTCTCCCCCCGACCCGGGGAGACGTTTTCGGTTTCCCGATGGAAGGAGTTCGAGAGCGAGCTCCACGCGCTTGTACGGCTCCTGTGCGACGGACTTTTTCAAGAGGCCCGGGAACGTCTGAACCGGAGGCTGATCGAGCGTCTGGAAAAGGAGCGGGGGCCGCTGGCCGATTTACTCTACCCGGTCGAGGTCCGCTTCGACAACCGCGCGAACAAACACTGGACCGCGATGGATGTCCACTCCAAAGACACGCCCGCCTTCCTGTACGCCCTGTCGAACGCCTTGTCCATGCGGGATATTGACATTCACAAAGTCCGGGTCCAGAGCGTCCGGGCCGAAGCGCGCGACCGGTTTTACATCACGGATCGACAGGGGCGGAAAATCCGGGGCGAACGGGAGCAGAAGACCCTGAGGATGGCCCTGGTCCTGATCAAACAGTTCACTTACTTTCTGCCGCGGGCGCCGGACCCGGCCCGGGCTCTGCGCTACTTCGATCAGCTGCTGGACCGGGTCATCGAGCGGAAATCTCCCAAAGCGCTGGCCTTGTTGTTGCGGAAAAAGGAGGGTTTGATCCTTCTCGCCCGTCTTTTGGGCACCGGCGATTTTCTCTGGGAAGATTTTCTCCGTATGCAGTTCGAGAACCTGATGCCGGTTCTGGAGGACTTCAAAGCCCGCGCGCTGCGACCGGGAAAGGAGCGGCTCCGCCGGGAACTCGCCGCGCGCCTGGCTCAAGGCGCGACCGTGGAGGAAAAGAAGCGCATCCTGAACGAATATAAAGACCGCGAAATGTTTTCGATCGACATGAAGCATCTCGTGATGCCCAAGTCGACCCTGATCGATTTCTCGCGGGCCCTCACCGACCTTGCGGAGGTGATCGTGGATCAGGCCCTCGCCGTCGGCCATGCGGCCCTGATCCGGAAACACGGCCGGCCGAGGCTTGAGACCGGCCGGGAATGTCCCTTCGCCGTTTGCGGTCTCGGCAAGTTCGGCGGACGCGAGATGGGATACGCCTCCGATATCGAGTTGCTGTTCGTCTACGGAGGGCCGGGCCGGACCGACGGGCCGGACCCAGTCGAAAACAGTCTGTACTTCGAGCGGGTGTGTCAGGAGATCCTCCGCCTGATCGAGGCCCGCCAGGAAGGAATCTTCCATATCGACCTTCGCCTCCGGCCGGACGGAAGCAAGGGTCCGCTGGCCGTCGCGCTGGAACGGTTCCGAACCTACTATCACGCCGCCGGCGAGGCCGCGCCGTTTGAACGCCAGGCCCTCATCAAACTGCGGCGGGTCGCCGGAGAGCCCTCTCTCGGACGACAACTCGAGGCCCATCGGGACGGCTTTGTGTACGGCGCCGCGCCGTGGGACCGGGACGCGGCCATCCGCCTCCGCCGCCGTCAAATCCGGGAGCTCGTCGCGCCGGGCACGGTCAACGTCAAATACAGCCCGGGCGGAATCATCGATATCGAGTACGCGGCTCAATACCTCCAGATCGAGCACGGCCGGGACCATCCCGAGCTGCGAACGCCGAACACCCTGGAGGCGCTGGATCAACTGCGCCGCTTAAGGATCCTCGCCGGGGACGAACACGACCGCCTTCGGGAGGCCTACCTGTTCCTGAGGAATTTGATCGACGGGCTTCGCATGGTCCGGGGAAACGCGCGGGATCTCATCCTGCCCGACGTCGCCTCGGAGGAATTCAAGTTCCTCGCGCGGCGGCTGGGCTATCATGAGACCGGCTGGGAAAAGAGCGCGGGGGCCTTGGACCGGGACGTACGGCGGCATATGAAAGCCGTCGACCGGTTTTTTTCAGGCCGCTTCAACCCGTCCTGAAACGCGGACGCCCAAACCCGATCAAAGCGCTTTAACGGAAGCGGGAGGATCCCGAAGCGTCAAAGACCGCTTCAAAGGTTCGATGGACCCGTCCGGCGTGATCCCGATAGTCCTTGAGAAAGCGATCGACGGCCGCGTCCGGACCCGGACCGGCGTCCCGATAACCCATCCGCAGGGCGCAGGCCCGGACGTCTTCCGACTCGACGGGAATGGCGTGGGTCTGGACGTCCGAAACCATCTGGAGTTTGTTCTCCACATCCCGCAGAAACCGATAGGCCGCCGAAAGGTCGCGATGCTCCTCCCTTGAGAGAAGCCCGTGATCCCGCAAGCGCCGCAGGGCCTTCAACGTGTTCCGTTCCCGGATCTTCGGAAATCGTTTCCCGAACGAGGCCTGCAGCGATTGAACGATGAATTCGATTTCCCGGATGCCGCCGAACCCCAATTTGACGTCCCGGCGGCTCTGTCCTCGCACGGACATTTTCTGATCGATGCGCTCCTTGATTCGTTTGACCTCGCTCCGAGCTTTCCGGTCGAAGGGCCGGCCGTGGATAAAGGAGGCCACCCGTTTCAGAAAGTTCATCCCCAGGGAACGGGCGCCCGCCACGGGCCAGGCCTTGGTCAAGGCCAGCCGTTCCCAGGTTTCTCCGCGCGCGGCGTAATAGCGTTCGAAGGCCCTCAGGGAATGGGCAAGGCTTCCCATCTTTCCCTCGGGACGGAGCCGCAGGTCGACGCGATAGACATAGCCTTCCGGAGTGACGTCGCCCAGCGCCGACGTGATTTTTTGCGAAAGCCGTTTGAAGTACTCTTCCTTGGTAAGGGCCCCGGCCCGGGCCGAAGTCCTCCCGCGGGATATTCCCTCCCGATCCGACGCGTAGAGATACACCAGGTCGACGTCCGAACTGAAATTCAGCTCGCCGCCGCCCAGCTTCCCCATCGCCAGGACCGTGAAGGCCGTCCGGACCCGCTTCCCGGACGGACCCGCGTGCACGGGGACCCCGTGCTCGCGTCGCATCACCCGCTCCGAAATCTCGTACGCCTTCTGGATCAGGACTTCGGCCAAAACCGAGAGGGCCGCGCCGGTCTCCTCGACGGAGGTCCGTTTGAGCAGATCCCGGACGCCGATCCGAAGGATCTCCTTCCGTTTAAAGATCCGAAGGACGTCGAGCCGCTTGGGCTCGGTCTTCAGATGTTTCAGGGCGTCCGCGAGGTCCCGGGTCAACTCCCTTTTTTTCCGTTCGTGATCCAGGATGCGGGGGTCCGAAACCCAGTACAGAAAAACCGGATCCCGGATCAGGATCTCGGCCATGAACGGGCTTCCGCCGAACACCACGGCCAGCAACTCCAGGACCCTCGGGGATTCTTTCAGATATGAGAACAGATGGATCCTGTTGATCGACGCCTTGGCGAAGCGTTCAAAATAATTGAGGGCCTGATCCGGATCGACGGAACGGGCGAGGCAGGCCAGGAGTTCTTCGAGGATCTCGGCCAGGAGGTGGCGCGCCCGGGGATCGTCCCCCATCGCCTGCAGATTGGCGTCGGCCTTCGCCGTTTCCTTCAAACCGTACGGGCGCAGCAGCGAAGCCGCCTGCCCGGCGTCCAACCGAGGGGCCAAGAGAAGATCTTTTGGGTTCAATGAAGCCATCTCACTCCGAAATAAGGACCGGCCTTATTATACCGATTCTTTTGACACAGAGGAAGGCGAATGGTGATCGGCCCGGTCCGCACGTCGACGCGAGCCCCTATAATCAAGCAGCGCTTGATTCCGAGGCACCGCATTGGGTACAATATTATTATTAACAGATGTCTCCCCCCCAGGAGTGTCATCCCATGAAACAGATTCTAAGCACGTTCGCGGTTTTCCTTCCTTTGGTCGTTTGGACGTCCCAAGCCCTTGCAGCCGCATCGGACGGCCGGGCCCTCGAGCCCTACTTCCAGATCGGGGTGGGCGCCTTTTCTCGAGATATCGTAGAGCAGGACTCCGCGATCTCGGGTTTTAAATTCAAGGGCACCGCCGACTCCACCCGGCTGATCGCCAAGCTCGGCTTAAACATCGCAGACGTCTTAAATCTCTACGTCCAGGGAGGGGGGTCCGATCTTTCGATCGACGAGTTCAACAACTACGATTCCGCCACGAAAGGCGCTTACGGAGGCGGGCTGAGGATCAATCTCTACCAGTCGCCGGATCGGGACGCACTCAAACTGTTCGTCGAAGGCAACTATCTCCGGTCGACCACGGACGACCGCGTTCAGATCGATGTAAACTGCTCGGCCGCCACGGCCTGTGCCAGCGCTCCAAACGGATTCGTTTCGAGGTTGTCGAAGGAAACCATCGAGTGGAACGAGTACACCGTTCTGATGGGGGCGAGCGGCCGCTACTTCAACCTCGCGCCCAACGGCGGCATCCGGCTCTCAGCCGTGAACGGAAAAGACCGGCTCCGCGCGGCCCCCGATTCCAATTTCGCGGCGTCGTTCCAGGCCAGTCCGGACGTGAGGGAACAGGATAATTTCGGGATCTTTTTCGGGACGGACGTTTTCCTGGACCGGTCGGAGAAAACGGCCCTGAATTTCGAGGTTTCGTTGATCGACCAGAACTCTTTTGAGGCCGCCATCCGAAGATCATTCTGATTGGGAGACCCAGATGCGATACCCGTTCATCATGACATGGCTCGCGACTTCCCTGCTGATCGGGGGTTGCGTGAATTACTACGCGATCCCGGAGTCGTTCGATAAACAGATCGACCGATCCGTCACGTTCGCCGACCTCAAGCGGGATCCCGAAGCGTACAAAGGAAAGGTCCTGGCTCTGGGGGGCGTGGTGCTTCGCGCCAAAAATTTGAAGGACGGCACGCAGATCGAGGTTCTCCAACTTCCGCTGGACAGTTCGGATCGGCCGGACTATCCCCTGGAGGCCTCGCAGGGACGTTTTATGATTTTAGATCCGGAACACCATGATCCCGCCGTTTTGAAGGATCGTCGGATCACCGTCGTGGCCGAAATCGTCGGGAAAAAAGTCGACCTGATCGATGAGTTTGAATACACTTTCCCGTATGCGTCGGCCCGCTTTGTCTACATCTGGTCGGAGCGAAGAGGGTATGGTTATTCTTCTCCCTACGATTATTACTCCTACCCGTATTACTATTATTATCCGGATCCCTTCCTCTATGGCTATTCCTATGGATACCCCCCTTGGTACTTTGGCGCCCCCTTCATCGGTCCGCCGTCCGCTCCGCAACCCGGTCGCCGGTTTGACGGGCCATCGGGACAGGAGTCACCACCCCCCGAAAGTCCGGGCGGTGGATCGAGGAGGAGTTTCGGCGACAAGAAAAACTGAATGCGTGTCGTTCGTCGCGCCCCCCGCCGTTTGGATTCAGAAGCGGATTGCGGTGTCGTCGCGTTTATTTCCCATCGGGCCTTGACGAGGAAGCTCCATGCGGACGGCCGGTCAACAACGTAAAACTTCATCCGCCGGGAAGGAAGATCGCTTTTCGGCCTCCCTGGGCCCCCACGAAAACCCGATCCGGGAAGCTCTGCGGTCGCTTGATGAACAACGGTTCGTGGAACGGTTCTTCGCCAAGGACGACGCGCTTTGGAAACCGGAGCCGGACGCGCGGAAGACAATCGCCCATCGCCTGGGATGGCTGACCGTCGCCGACACGATGGCCGAACAAAGCGACGACTTGACGGCGTTTGCACGGTCCGTCCGCGCATCGGGCTTCTCCCACGCCGTGCTTCTCGGAATGGGCGGAAGCAGCCTCGGACCCGCTGTGCTTCGAAACACCTTCGGCGTACGGCCCGGTTATCCGGACCTGCAGGTCCTCGACAGCACGGACCCGGCCACGATCCTCCGCGTCGAGAAGGCCGTCGACCTTCCAAAAACCCTTTTTATCGCGGCGAGCAAGTCGGGAACGACGATCGAGGTCGACGCCCTCTACCGTTATTTCCACACGAAAATAAAAACGGTCAACCCCGATCAACCCGGAAACCAATTCATCGCCATCACCGATCCCGGAACGCCGCTGGAGGTCCTCGCCCGGACCGAGCGGTTTCGAAGGACCTTTCTGAACCCGTCCGACATCGGGGGCCGTTACTCGGTGCTGTCGTACTTCGGACTGGTGCCGGGAGTTCTGACCGGTATGGATCCGGCGGCCTTTCTCGATCGGGCCGGGCGGATGATTCAACGGTGCGGGCCGGAAATTCCCGCGGAGAAAAATCCGGGATTGAGTCTGGGAGTCATTCTGGGCGAGATGGCCAAGGCCGGACGGGACAAGGTGACCTTGATCACCCCGCCCCCCATTCAAAACTTCGGCATCTGGGTCGAGCAACTGCTCGCCGAGAGCACCGGAAAGGAGGGGAAGGGGTTGATCCCGGTCGAAGGAGAAGCGATCGGCCGGCCGGAGGTCTACGGAAACGATCGTCTGTTCGTTTACCTGGCCGTCTCCTCTTCACCCGATCGAAAACTCCGTCAATCGCTTCAGGCTTTGGAGCGGGCGGGCCATCCGGTGGTGAGGATTCTTATCCATGACCCCTTGGATCTGGCGGGTGAATTTTTCCGGTGGGAGTTTGCGACCGCGGTCGCCGGCGCGCTCCTTAAGGTCAATCCCTTCGACGAGCCGAACGTGGCCGAAAGCAAGGAAAACACCCGTAAGGTTCTCGATGCCTTTCAGAAGACCCGAACGTTTCCAAAGGAAGAGCCGTTCCTTGAAGAAGGAGGGATGCTCCTTTACGGAAACTCGGAGAGCATCGCGAACGGCTCGTTGAAGGAGGCCGTCTGGAACTTGCTGGACCGCGCGGGGCCGGGCGATTACGTCGCGCTGATGGCGTATCTCGAGGCCTCCGGCGCGAACGATTCGCGGCTGCAGACGATCCGATCGGCCATTCGGGATCGGCGCCGGGTCGCCACCACGTTGGGTTACGGGCCCCGTTTCCTGCATTCGACGGGCCAGCTCCACAAAGGGGGCCCCGGCCGCGGCCTGTTCATCCAAATCACGGCGGAAGACGATCCGGATTTGCCGATCCCCGGCGAGCCCTACACCTTCGGCATCCTGAAAAAGGCCCAGGCGCTGGGCGATTTTCATTCGCTGTCGAACCGCAGCCGGCCCGTCCTGCGGATCCATCTCGGTTCCGACGTTGAACCGGGCCTGAAAAGGCTGGCACGCGCTCTGGGAAGCACTCGTAAACGGTAGCTACCCAGCGAGCAAAGCAAGCGAGAGGGGGAGGCTCCGTCCGGCTCCGCCGGTGGAGGGGGCGACGCGAGCCCCTAAAAATAGGGAGGGGGCAAACGATGCAATTGGGATTCATCGGGCTCGGCAAGATGGGCGCCAACATGACCCAACGCCTGTTGAAGGGCGGACATCAACTGACGGTGAACGACATCGACCCGGAATCGATTCGGCGTCTGGCCGCGTCGGGCGCGCACGGGGCCGCCACGATCGAGGAACTCGCCGGCTCTCTTTCGCCGCCCCGGGCAGTCTGGATCATGGTCCCTTCCGGCGAGCCGACCGAAAAAACGATCGCGGCCCTCGTCCCCGCACTCTCGCGCGGCGACGTGGTGATCGACGGCGGGAACTCCTACTATCGGGACTCCGTGCGGCGGGCCGCCCGGCTCAAAGAAGAAGGACTGGCGTTCGTGGACGTCGGCACCAGCGGCGGCGTCTGGGGATTGACGGAGGGCTACAGCCTCATGATCGGGGGAGAGCCGTCGACGGTCCGTCGGCTGCGGCCGGTTTTCGAAACGCTCGCGCCGGCCCCGAACAAGGGCTGGGGGCATGTCGGACCTCATGGCGCCGGACATTTTGTAAAAATGGTGCATAACGGAATCGAGTACGGACTGATGCAGGCCTACGCCGAGGGATTCGCGATCATGGCGGCCAAAAAGGACTTCGGGCTGGACCTCCACGCCGTCGCCGAGACCTGGCGCCACGGAAGCGTCGTGCGCTCCTGGCTTCTCGACCTGACGGCCGACGCGCTTTCAAAGGACCCGACCCTCGAAACGATCAAACCCTGGGTCGCGGATTCCGGGGAAGGACGCTGGACGCTCCTGGAGGCGCTCGACCTCGATGTTTCGGCCCCCGTCATCACCGAGTCCGTCCTTCGCCGGCTGCGTTCACGGGAAGACGCGCCCTTCGCCGACAAGTTGCTCGCGGCCCTGCGCCAAGCCTTCGGCGGGCACGACCTCAGGAAGGAGTAACGCCATGAGACAGGCCAAAGTCCTGAGGATTCCACCGCCGGAAAGCGCCGCCCAGGAGCCCCAAGCGAACCCCTTCGGCCTGGTGATCTTCGGGGCCTCGGGCGACCTGACCCGGCGAAAGCTGATCCCGGCGCTGTTCCGGCTGCTGCGATCCGACCTGCTGCCGAAGCACTGGTACGTCATCGGATCGGCCCGGACCCGAATGGACGACGATGTCTTCCGAAAACATGTCCGTGAATCCATCCGCGTTGTTGAAGAAATCGAGTCGGTTCGTGCCGCGGAGGTGGACCATTTCCTCGGCCGTTTCCACTATCTGGCCGGCGATTCCCAGGCATCGGCCTACTACGTCCGCCTCGCGAAGCGGCTGAACGAACTGGACAAGGATCATCAGACCGGCGGCAACCGGCTCTTCTATCTGGCCACGCCGCCGGACAGTTATCCGGGCATCATCCGGGAGCTGGGCGAGGCCGGGTTGAACCGGCCCGTCAAGACGGCCCGGTGGAACCGGATCGTGATCGAGAAACCCTTCGGTTCGGACCTGGCCTCGGCCCAGGCCTTGAACCGCAAGGTGGCGCAGGTCTTCAAGGAGGATCAGGTCTACCGGATCGATCACTATCTGGGAAAAGAGACGGTCCAAAACATTCTTTTCTTCCGATTCGCCAACGCGATCTTCGAACCGATCTGGGACCGCCGCTACGTCGATCACATCCAGATCACGGTGGCGGAAAGCATCGGCATCGAGCACCGGGCCGGATATTACGAACGGGCCGGGGCGCTGCGCGACATGTTCCAGAACCACCTGCTGCAGCTCCTCTGCCTCATCGCGATGGAACCCCCCGCGAATTTCGATCCCGAAACGGTCCGCGACGAGCGGACCAAAGTCCTCAAATCGATTCGTCCGATCCCGATGGATCAGATCGACCGGTTCGCCGTCCGCGGCCAGTACGGACCGGGCCTCGTGAACGGCCGGGAGGCCGTCGGCTACCGCGCGGAGACGGGGGTCGCGCCGGATTCGACCACCGAGACTTTTGCGGCCCTCAAGCTTTATATCGACAACTGGCGGTGGCAGGGCGTCCGTTTTTATCTCCGCTCCGGCAAGCGGCTCGCCACGCGCAAGGCCGAGGTCGCGATCGAGTTCAAATGGGTGCCCCATCTGCTTTTCAAACCGCTCACCCCGAAAGACATCCAGCCCAATACGCTGGTCTTCCGCATCCAGCCGGAGGAAGGAATCCAATTGACGTTCCAGTCCAAGCATCCGGGGTCCAAGCTTTGCCTGGACAATGTCATGATGGAATTCGATTATCGGGGCAGTTTCAAAGGCCCTTCCCCCGACGCGTACGAGCACCTTTTACTCGACTGCCTGGTCGGAGACCAGATGCTCTTCGCCCGGCGGGACTGGGTGGAGCTGTCATGGGCCCTCATCACGCCCATCCTGGACACGTGGTCGAAGACGCCCCGGGTGCCGATCTATGACGCCGGAAGCATGGGACCCCGCGAATCGGAGTCGCTCACCGAGCAGGACAAGCGCTATTGGAGACCGCTTTAGGCCATGGACGGGAGCCGGCGTGAGATCGTGATCGCTCATGACCCGGCCGACCTGCACCGGCGAGCGTCCGAGTTTGTCGCCCAAGACATCGTTGAACGGGCCGACGTCCGCGGCCGGGTCGCGGTCGCCCTCTCGGGCGGGAAGACCCCGCTCGGATTGTACGAACGGCTCGCGGCGGGAGGTTTCCGGAAAGAAATTCCCTGGCCGCGTGTGCATCTGTTCTGGGGCGACGAGCGCTGCGTGCCCCCCGATCATCCGGCGAGCAACTATCGCGCCGTCTTGGAAACGTTGATCTCCCGGATCGCCATCCCGTCCGAAAATGTCCACCGCATGCCGGCGGAGCAGGCCGATCCCGAAAAAGCGGCCGACGAGTACGAGCGGCGGCTGCGGGCGTTTTTCCTGCCGAAGGGAGGGGCGTGGCCGGCCTTCGATCTGGTTCTTTTGGGAATCGGATCGGACGGGCACACGGCGTCCCTCTTTCCGGGTTCGCCCGCGCTGGACGAGACCCGGCGGTGGGTGGCCGCCCCGTACATCGAAAAGCTCAAGGAGCACCGACTGACCCTGACGCTGCCGGTCTTGAACGAGGCGCGGCGGGTGGTCTTTCTCGCGGCCGGTGAAGACAAGGCCGAAATTCTCCGGGATCTGCTCGGCCCGGATCGCGCCGGGACGCGCCTCCCGGTTCAACGGATCAAACCCCGTCACGGCCGATTGATTTTCTTCTTGGACCGGTCGGCCGCCCGTTTCCTCGCTCCGGAAAAGAGTGCTCCGCCATGATCCTGGCGGGAGACATCGGGGGAACGAAAACACACCTGGCCCTCTTCCGCAGAAAGAACCGGGGGCTGGCCCAGGTCCGTGGAGAAATTTTTCAAAGCCGCGATTATGCCGGCCTGGAAGAGGCGATCCGGAAATTTCTCCCGAAGAAGAAAACCGCCATCGACGGCGCCTGCTTCGGCGTAGCCGGGCCGGTCCTGGACGGACGCTGCGAGACCACCAACCTGCCCTGGACGATCGAGGCCGAGTCGATCGCAAAATCCTTCGGGATCCCGACCGTCCATCTGCTCAACGATCTGGAGGCGACCGCGTACGGCAGCCTCTTCCTCGCCGATGAGGATTTCCACACCCTGAACCCGGGTCGGCCTCAAGCGCGCGGCAACCGGGCCGTGATCTCGGCCGGAACCGGGCTGGGGGAGGCGGTGCTGTTCCGGGATGGGGACGGGTACCGCGCCTCGGCCTCGGAAGGCGGGCATACCGATTTCGGGCCGCGCAATCCGACCGAGATCGCGTTGCTCGAGTATTTATTGAAGCGCCATCCTCACGTGAGCTACGAACGGATCGTCTCGGGACCCGGGCTTCTGAACATCCATCAATTCATGAAAGACACGGGCCGTGCCGAAGAACCGGAGCGGCTCCGGAAAAGAATGGCCGTCGAGGACCCGGCCGCCGTGATCACCGAGGCCGCGTCGACCGGCCGGCCGGAGGTCTGCGTCAAAACCGTCGAGCTGTTCGTCTCGATCTACGGGGCCGAGGCCGGAAACCTGGCGCTGAAGGCCCTCGCGATCGGCGGAATCTTTCTCGGCGGAGGCATCGCGCCCCGCATCCTGCCGAAACTGTCGGACGGCGCCTTCATGGAGGCCTTCGTCGACAAAGGACGATATGCGTCGCTGCTCCGGTCGATCCCCGTCCGGATCATTTTAAACGAGACGGTCGGACTCCTGGGCGCGGCGCGTTATGCCCTCAGCAACCTTTTGACCAGATGAAACGCCCGCAGAAAAAACAGGCCAAGAGTTTTCTGATCGACATGGACGGTGTTCTGGTTCGCGGACGCCGGCTCGTTCCGGAAGCGGATCTCTTCATCGAACGGCTGAAAGCGACCGGCCGGAAGTTTTTGATCCTGACCAACAACTCGGAGCGTACGCCGCGCGATTTGGAGCACCGGCTTCGCGAAATCGGGCTGAAGGTCACGACGGAGCATATTTACACCTCGGCCCAGGCCACGGCCCTCTTTCTCGACGATCAAAATCGAAAGGGCACGGCCTTCGTGATCGGGGAGGCGGGACTGATCGAGGCGCTGCACGACGTGGGCTACGTGATCACGGAACGGGATCCCATGTACGTGGTCGTGGGCGACACGCAGAATTACGACCACCGGCGGATCACCCAGGCGATTCAATTGATCCAGAGCGGCGCGCGCTTCCTTGCGACCAATCCGGACGTGACCGGTCCCGCCGAGACGGGGATCGTTCCGGCCACCGGCGCGCTGGTCGCCTTGATCGAAAAGGCGACCGACCGGCGGGCCTTCTTCGTCGGAAAACCGAACCCCCTCATGATCCGCACGGCGCTCCGCCGGCTCTCGGAGCATTCGGAAACCACGGTGATGGTCGGGGACCGGATGGACACCGACATCGTCTCCGGCATCGAGAGCGGGCTGGAAACGATTCTCGTCCTCACCGGCGTGACCCGCCGCGAGGACGTCGGCCGCTTCCCCTACCGCCCGACGCGCATCGTCGAGTCCGTGAACCGGATCGAGTTGTGAGCGCTCGACAAGGATCCTTTCTGAACCTGTCGCGGGCCGGGGCATCCAAACCGATTTTTCCTTGACTTCAAACGCCAAACTCGTTAAGCTCTCCACCGTCGTTTGGACGGATAAGTCTCCCCGGCCGGTTGGGGCCGGCGCCGTGTGTGTTCGATCATCCCATCCTCTTCCTGCGAGGTGAGAACAATGGCCGTCTTGACCAAAACACCCTGGTTGTTGATCTTTTTTATCCTGCTCGGCGGGTTGCTGGGCGGGCTGCTGGGTGAAATTTTAAGGGCCATCGCGCCCCAGGGACCGCTTCAGGACATCTTCGCCAAGATCCAGAACATCGGTCTCAATCCGCCGTTTACGATCGACCTGAAGCTGTTCACGATCACGTTCGGCTTCATGCTCCGGATCAACCTGTTCAGCATCCTGGGAATCCTGCTCGGGATCTATATCTACAAACAGGCGTAATTCATTTCACCCCCAGCTCCGTCTCCTTCAGTTTTCGAATCCGGTCGCGGAGCTCGGCCGCTTTTTCGAATTTCAAGTCTTTGGCGGCCGCCCGCATTTCCTTCTCCAGGCTTCGGATGATGCCGGGAATCTCGTTCAACGGAACGGTTTCCTCCGTCTCCTCCGCCGCCAGCGGGACGGTGACGTAGTCGGCCTCGGAGATCTCGTACAAGGTCATGGGAATGCCCTTCTTGACCGTCTCCGGCGTGATGCCGTGAGCCCGGTTGTACTCGAACTGAATTTTCCGACGGCGGTCGGTCTCCTGGATGGCCTGCCGCATCGACTCGGTCACGGTATCCCCGTACAGGATCACTTCGCCCGCCACGTTGCGGGCCGCCCGTCCGGCGGTCTGGATGAGGGACCGGTACGAACGCAGGTAGCCTTCCTTGTCGGCGTCCAGGATGGCCACCAGCGACACCTCGGGCAGATCCAGACCCTCCCGGAGAAGGTTGATCCCGACCAGGACGTCGAATTGGCCCAAGCGGAGATCCCGGATGATCTCGGTCCGCTCCATCGTCTCGACCTCGGAATGGAGATAGCGAACTTTGAGACCCAGGTCATGATAATACTCGGTGAGATCCTCCGCCATCCGCTTGGTCAGGGTCGTCACCAGGACCCGCTCCCGCCGGGCCACCCGGGTTTTAATCTCGCCCAGAAGATGATCCACCTGTCCCTTGGCCGGCCGGACTGTGATGGACGGATCCATCAAGCCGGTCGGACGGATGATCTGTTCCACGACCCGGACCCGGCCCTGGCGGTCCCGGCTCCGATCGAGTTCGTACGGGCCGGGCGTGGCCGAGACGTAGACGACCTGATTCATGTGTCCCTCAAACTCCTGGAACGTGAGCGGACGGTTGTCGAAGGCGGACGGCAGACGGAACCCGTATTCCACCAGGTTTTTCTTCCGAGACCGGTCGCCCTCGTGCATCCCTCCGATCTGCGGAACGGTCGCGTGGCTCTCGTCGATGATCAGGAGGTAGTTCGAGGGGAAATAGTCGAGAAGGGTCGGCGGCGGTTCGCCCGGACGGCGGCCGGAGAGATGCCGGGAATAGTTCTCGATCCCGTGACAGTATCCCACTTCCCGGATCATCTCCAGATCGAAGCGCGTCCGCTGATCGATGCGTTGGGCCTCCAAGAGCCGCCCCTCGTTCCGGAAAAACCGAATCCGCTCCTCCAGTTCCGACGCGATCCCCTCCAGGGCCTGCTGGAAGCGGTCGGGAGGAATCACGTAATGGCTGTTGGGGTGGATCGCGATCTTCGGGAGACGGCGCAAGACCTCCCCGCGCAGCGGGTCGATTTCGGAGAGCGCCTCCACGGTGTCGCCGAACTGTTCGATACGGACGGCGCGGCTCTCGGACGAGGCCGGGAACACTTCAAGAACATCGCCGCGCACCCGGAAGGTCCCCCGTCGCAGATCATAGTCGTTCCGTTCGTACTGGATCTCGACCAATTTCCGGAGGATGGCGTCCCGTTCGATCGACATCCCCGTTTCCAGATACAGCAACATCCCGTGGTAGGCTTCCGGCGACCCGAGACCGTAGATGCACGACACCGAGGCCACGATGATCACGTCGTTCCGGTCGAACAACGCGCTGGTCGCGGCGTGCCGCATCCGGTCGATGGCGTCGTTGATCGAAGAGTCCTTTTCGATGTAGGTGTCCGTCTGGGGAAGATAGGCCTCCGGCTGGTAATAGTCGTAGTAGCTGACGAAGTAGGCGACGGCGTTGTCGGGGAAAAACATCCGGAATTCGTGGTAGAGTTGCGCGGCCAAGGTCTTGTTGTGGACGATCACCAGGGTCGGCCTTTGGACCCGCTCGATCACATTGGCCATCGTGAAGGTCTTGCCCGACCCCGTCACGCCCAGGAGCACCTGATGTTTTTCTTCCCGCAGGATCCCCTCGGTCAAGGCCGCAATCGCCCTCCCCTGATCCCCTTGAGGAGTAAAGTCCGCTCGGAGTCTGAATCGTTCCATCGTGGCCACCGCGATCATCATACCATACCTTTTTTCGGACTGCGACAGATTTTGAACTCTTAAACCCACTTTCGAGTAGTTGCTTTCTGCGACGATGTTTTGTAGGATTTAGAAAGCTTTGAGGTGTTTCGTGATGCTCGTCCATTTGATGCTGGCCGGCGGGAATTTGGCTGCGTGTCTCATCCTGGTCGGATGGGTCAAGGCCGTTTTTCCAGACGACCTCCTTCCCCTTTTCGAGGTCTTGGGGATTTATCTGGCCTTGGGGCCCTTCCTCTTCCTGATCCCGTTCAAGCGCCTCCATCCGAACCCTCGGACGGGCGAGGTGCTGCCGGTCTACCTGCTGGCCCTGATCCTGCTGTCCATTACGGCCGCGTTCAGCTTGGAGTTCCACCGGCAAGTCGTCGAATTCGGGATTCCCTTGGTCATCATCGACCCGGTCTGGATCGCCTTCGTTTTCTTTGTCGGTTACCTGCCCGCCGCCCTCCTGCTCTGTTACGGTCTGACCCGCGCGGCGCTTCGGCCGAGACCATTAAAACCGATCCTTCTCAGTCCGGGCTACGGCATTCCGATCCCCGCGAAGCCGGCGCAAACGATCGCCATTCCGGCCGGCGTTGCGGCCGGGGCGCCGATGTCGAAAAAGGAGCCCGAAAATCCGTTGACATTGAACGCCTCGCAGGATATAACCGACTCGAAACCCGCAAAAGAGCGAGGGCCTTCCGTCCCGATGGAAACATCCGATCGCGCGAAACTCAAACAGATCCAGGACCACTTCTCCGAGCTGACGAACCTTTCGCTGGCGACCTATGACGCCCAGGGCCGGCTGCTGTTCGACCCCGCCCAGGAGAATCCGATTTGTGAGGTCGTGCAGAAAACCACCCCGGGTCAGCGTCATTGCAAGTCGTACTGCGGAAAAAGCATCGGGGTCGCGCTTCAAGGGAACGAAAGCGTCTTTTTAAAGTGCGAAATGAACCTTCATGTCTTCTCCGTCCCGATCGTCTTGAACGACAAAACCAAGCTGGTCCTGCAGGGGGGAAAAAGTTTTTTCAGCCCGCAGGAATTCACCGACAGTCATCCCAAAGCCGCAACCCTGGATGTTCCGATGGACGATCTGACGCGGCTGCGCGACCGGATTCGCCTGCAGGACAATCCCCATCTGGTCAACGCCGCGCGGTTTCTCCAAGCCGCCTTCCCGTACCTACTTTCAACGATCCATGATAAAAACACCTTGAGCACCAAATTCTCGCGGTTGATGACGCTGTTCACGCTGGCGGCCGATCTTCATAATAATCTCCCGGAACTGCCTTCCACCCTGCTGAACACGCTGGGAATCCTTTTCAACCTGAACACCGCCTCCATTCTCCTCTGGGACCGGAACCTGCAGGTTTTCAAAACCGAGGCGATGTTCGGCCAAGGAACGGAGCCGCTCCGGAATTATCAAACCGATGCGGCGTTCGGCCCGCTTCGGATATTGATCCAACAACAACGTCCGGTCTTGATTCATGAAACGCTCGAAATTCTGAGAGCCGGTTTCCCGGCCGGGATCACCTCGGTCCATCTCTTTCCCCTGTTCACATCGAACCGGCGCGTCATGAGCCTGTTCTGCGTGTTCGACACGCCGATCGACGAGGAAGACGTCCGGATCATCTCGGCCTTCTGTCAGCACGTTTCCCTGGTTCAGGAAAATGTTCGACTGCAACGGGAGAGGCAGGATCTGGCCAAAGACGTCTCCGTTTTTCTGGAGATCGCCAAAACCGTCAGTTCCGCCATGGACTCCGAAGAAATCTTCTCGGTCATCCTGGACAAGTCCACGCAGTTCGTGCACGCGGAGCAGGGATCGATCATGCTTTTAGACGAAGACCGCCGGGAACTGTCGATCAAGGCGATGAAGGGGTTGAACAAGAAGATCGTGGAGCTGCTGAAGATCCGTCCGGGCGAGGGCATTTCGGGCCAGGTGCTCTCGAGCGGCCACCCGCTGGTGGTGGCGGATATCGATTCGGACGATCGCGTCACGCAGGAAAGACGCCCTCGTTATAAAACCAGGTCGTTCATCAGCATCCCCCTGAAACTGAACGGCCGGACGATCGGGGTTCTCAACGTCGCCGACAAAGTCAGCGGGGAGATCTTTTCGGAGGAAGACCTTCAACTCTTGGTTTCGATCGGGGCCTACGCCTCGGTGGCGATCGAACGGTCCCGGTTCTACCAGAAAACCGAGGAATTGAAAAAAATTTCGATCACCGATTCTTTGACGGGGCTTTTGAACCGCCGTTATTTCCAGGAACGCATGTCCGAGGAAATCGAACGATCCCGCCGGCATCATTTGCCCTTGTCGTTGATCATGATCGACGTGGACGACTTCAAACGGGTGAACGACAGCCTGGGACACCTGGTGGGGGATGAGGTCTTAAAAGTAACGGCCCGATGCCTTCGAAACAGCATCCGGACGATTGATGTGGCCGCCCGGTACGGCGGCGAGGAGTTTACCGTCATCCTGCCCCAAACCACCAAAGCCGACGCCCAGACGATCGCCGAGCGGATCTGCGCCGAGGTTTACCGGTTGGAACTTCCGTTCATCAAATCCGATCAAAAAGTGGTTCTGAGCGTCAGCCTCGGATTGGCCACGTATCCGGAAGACGCCGAGACGCTGGAAGATCTGATCCGCAACGCCGACATCGCCCTCTACGCCGCAAAGTCCCAGGGGAAGAACCGGGTCATCGTGTACGGAAAATAGGTTCAATTCCCGAAGAACCCGTCCACAAAATCGTCCACCGAAAAAGCTTCCAAATCCTCGATCCCCTCGCCGACCCCCACCAGCTTCACCGGGATTCCGAGCTCTTCGGTGATGGCGACAATCACCCCGCCTTTGGCCGTCCCGTCCAGTTTCGTGAGTACCACGCCCGTCACCCCGACGGCTTCATGAAACTGCTTGGCCTGGGACAGGGCGTTCTGTCCCGTCGTCGCGTCCAAAACCAGGAGCGTCTCGTGGGGACTTCCCGGCAGGGCCTTGTTCATGACCCGCTTCATCTTTTTGAGCTCCTCCATGAGATTGAATTTCGTATGCATCCGGCCGGCGGTGTCCACCATCACCACGTCCGTCCCCCGCGCCTTGGCCGCCGAAAGCCCGTCGAAGATCACGGCGGACGGATCCGATCCGCTCTGATGTTTAATCACGGGACAGCCCGCCCGCCGGCCCCAGATTTCGAGCTGCTCGATGGCCGCCGCGCGAAACGTGTCGCCCGCGACCAAGAGGACGGACCGCCCCTCTTTGCCGAACCGCAGGGCCAGCTTTCCAATCGTTGTCGTCTTCCCGACGCCGTTCACCCCGACCATCATCACCACGAACGGAACGGGACCGCTCGGATCCAGCCGGCCCTGTCTGTTTTTCAAGAGCGCCGACAACTCGGTCTTCAGCAACGCATGGATCCGGGACGGATCGGCGAGCTCATGGCGACCCCGTTGCTCCCGAAGCCCGGCCAGCAGCCGCTGAGACGTGTGGACTCCCAGATCGGCCGACAATAAAATTCCTTCCATCTGCTCAAGCAGCTCGGAATCGATCGTTTTCTTACCGTGCAGCAGACTTTCGAAGCCTTGTCGCAACCGTTTGCGGGTCTTGGACAGGGCGCCTTCTAAACGCCGCAACATGCCGTTCCCTTTTTCGAAGCGGATTAGAACAGATGCCGGATCAACGCGCGCTCCTTGCGCGTCATCCGGCGGGCCTCTTCCGGCCTTTCATGGTCATAACCCAGCAGATGCAGTATACCATGAATCATCAGTGAGGCCATCTCGCGACCGAAGCTGTGACCCTCGTCGCGGGCCTGGCGACGGGCGGTCGGAACCGAAATGACAACGTCGCCCAGAAACGGAGGCGGTCCGCGGTGCGCCGCGCCCTTCGATCGCACGGATTTCGGAAGCGACAACGGGAAGGCCAGCACATCGGTCGGTCGGTCCTTGCCGCGATAGATTTTATTGAGGGATCGGATCCGGCGGTCGTCCAAGAACAACAGGCTGATTTCCGCTTCAGGCCGGCCCAGATTGCGAAGAACCTTTTCGGCCCACGTTCTGTAAGTTCCGGTCCGCAGGGGAATGCGGCGCTGCCGGTTCGCGATCCGGATCCTCATACTCCGATTCTCCATAATTCGGCAGCCCCATACCGGGGTATTCAATCCGCTGGTGGAACTGTCCGCTCAGAACCTTGACGAAACTCTGCTGAATCGTCCGAAGGTCCCGGAGGGTCAGGTCGCTCTCGCTGAGTTGACCGTCCAGATAGATCGTCGTGACCATTTTCTCAACCAGCGCCGTGATCCGCGCCGGGATGGGATTGTCCAGCACCCGCGAGGCCGCCTCCACCCCGTCGGCCAGCATGATGATCGCCGCGATCTTGGTCTGCGGCCGCGGCCCCGGGTAACGGAAATCGTTCTCGTTGATCGGCGGTTGGTCCGGGGCGCGGTTCTTCTGGGCGCGGGTATAAAAATAGGTCATCAACCGTGTTCCGTGATGTTGCGGAATGATGTCGATGATCGCCGGGGGGAGTTTGTACTCCCGCGCCAGATCCAGCCCTTCCTTGACATGCGAAGCCACGACCAGGCTGCTGAGTTGAGGAGACAATTTATCGTGGCGATTGCCGTGACCCATCTGGTTCTCAATATAATAGTCCGGTTTCAACAGCTTCCCGATATCGTGATAGTAGCAGCAGACCCGGGCCAGCAGGGGATTCTCGCCCACCGCTTCCGTTGCGGCTTCGGCCAGGTTGCTCACCATCATGCTGTGATAATAGGTCCCGGGAGCCTGGACCGACAACCGCCGGAGCAGGGGATGATTCAGATCCAGGAGCTCCAGAAGCCGGATATCCGTGGTCACGGTGAAAAGGGATTCCAAGCCGGGGAGGAAGCCGGACACGATCAACCCGGACAGCAAACCTCCGCCCGCGCCGAACAGAAGATCGAAGACGGTCTTGAGATTCAGTTCGGCCGCCTCGTAAAAATTAATCGCGATCACGACGATCACATTCACGACGCTGACCGCCAGACCGGCCCTCAGGAGCTGGGTCCGTCGGTGGCAGGTGATCACGCTGAACACGGCCACCACGCTTCCCACGAACGAATACAGGGCGAACAACGGTTCCTCCGGCGCCACGATTCCCATCATCAGACTCATTACAAACGAAAAAATCAGGCCCATGTGGGTATCGAACAGCAAGGTCGTGAGCATGGCTCCGGCCGCCACCGGAATCGCATAAACTATCGAGGCGGGATTGACCGTTGGAAACTTGTCGGCGAAAGCCGTCAGGAGAAAATAGGAAAACTTGGAAACCGCGATTGTTCCGGCCAGGAGCACCCCCAGGAGAAGCAATTTGGAAAGATCGCGAATCATGGGCGCGCGGTAACGGCGGATGTCCAGATATAAAATCGACAGGACCGCCGTGACCATGATGAGCAGTCCGACCAGGACGCGTAGGACCAACCCTTTTTTCTGATACTTCGAAAGCTCCTCTAAAATGGGGCGATCCTCGTAGGCCACACGTTCGCCGGCCCGAAAAAGCAACTCTCCTTTCATCACCTTGTAATAGAGCGGTTTGACCGCCGCGCCCGCCGACTGCGCGCGGAATTCGGTCGCGCTCTTGTTCAACGTCACATTGGGGATCAATAATCGGGAGACCAGTTCACCGATGACGCTCGCCTTCAGTGGATCATCCGGAAAGGTTTGCGCCACCCCTTTCCGCGCGAGGGATTGCGCTTCTTTAAGATCCGGAATCGACAGGACATTCTTGACAAATTGTTCCTGGCGCTCACCGACCGTTCGAATCACGATTCCCCGCTCTTTCTCGCCGTTCGCAAACGTCCGGTCGGATATAATTCCACGATCCATCACCGAACGCACCGATTGGCGCACCTGACTCTCCAGATTCGCTGCGTATCCGCCGCTTCTCAGAAAGGAGAGGGTTTCGGGGCTCAGCCGAAGACCTAATTTCTGCTGGAACTCCTGATCCATCTCCGTGGCCATCCGTTTGAGCCGGGCGGGATCGGTCCTGGCCCACAGATCCCGAGCCGCCGAGAAAGCCTTGGCCGCCTTTTGGTCCAGGACCTCGATGGCTCCGAGATCCGAATCATAGACGACGGGAACGGCCGCTTCCGCTTGACGTTGAGCGAGTTGGGTGGCATCGACATTCAACAACTCCAGATTGGTCGGGGCTTTGATATCTTGGGAAACGATTTCTCCGAGGGTCAGTTCGGGCGAGAAAAACAAAAGATACGGCGCCAGGAGATAGACAACGACCAGCACAATGACGGCTCCCAGCGCGTACCCCTGATAAACCGGGTCTTTGTAGCGAGGGATCGTCCTATTTTCGCTGTCCTTTTCCAATTTTTCCCTCGTATCGGTCGTAGGCCTTGATGATATCCTGGACCAAACGATGCCGGACGACATCGTGTTCATTAAAATAGACAAATTGAATTCCCGGAACATCTCCCAAGATCTCCTGAATCTCGATCAGTCCGGACGTCCGTTCGGTCGGGAGGTCCACCTGGGTAATGTCGCCGGTTACCACGGCTTTTGAATTAAATCCCAAGCGTGTCACAAACATTTTCATCTGCTCGGACGTCGCATTCTGCGCCTCATCCAGAATGACAAAGGAATCGTTCAGGGTCCTTCCCCGCATATAGGCCAGCGGCGCGATCTCGATCTCCCCCCGTTCCACATATCGGTTGGCCCGTTCGACCTCCATCATATCGTAGAGCGCGTCATACAAAGGGCGAAGATACGGATTGATCTTGGCATACATGTCCCCCGGCAGAAATCCCAATTTTTCTCCCGCTTCAACCGCAGGCCGAGCCAGGATGATCCGGCTTACCTGGCGTTTGGTCAAGGCCGAAACAGCCATGGCCATGGCGAGATAGGTCTTGCCCGTACCCGCCGGACCGATCGCAATCACGAGATCATATTTTCCAACGGCCTCAACGTAACCGCGCTGTGTTCCGGACCGTGGGACCACCATCCGTTTCTTCGTGGTGATCGGAATCGCATCCAGAAAAAGCCCCTTGATGGACACCGCGGGGTTATTTTGAAAGGCTTGAATCGCATACTGGACGTCCTGGGGTCGGAGCGCGTATCCTTCATTCAGGATGCCGATCAGGCCGAGAAATAATTGTTCTGCGCTCTTCACAGCATCGGATGATCCGTGGATGGTGATCTCGTCTCCGCGGGCCGTCAAACGGACATGCAGTGTTTCTTCAATCCGCTTCAGATGGTCATCGTAATGCCCGAACAGGGTCTGGGTTTCAATTCCGGCAGGCAATCGGATGCGCGCACTGCTTGATTTTTCCAATGAAGCTGCTTCCTTTTTATTGATTTTTTCGTTTCATACGCAAGCGAGCCGGGCCCGGGCCGCCGTGACCCCTGGGCGGCCAAATTCATGATTGATTATACCAAGGGCGGTACTCCCAAAACAACCCTTAAGGCCCGTCAATCCACCTGGACATGTTCGGGCGTCCCATCCGGAACAATCGTCCAAATATCCTGGTCGGGATCCGAGTCAATATTGCCGGTGGCGGTGGCTTTATAGCTGGCGGGTTGTCCGGCAGACGGAGGGATCAGTTCAAGCGTTACAGTATAGTAACGAAGCTCGGAGCTTTGGTATCCGATTACATTCAAGGTTCCATAACCGCCGTTAAACGCAAAATACATCGCCTCCAATCGTTTGACTTCATTGAGCGCCACGGGGGCCTCGACCTGGCGGGCGCGTTTGAGATAAGACAAATAGGTGGGAATCGCAACGCCGGCCAGGATTCCTATAATCACGCCGACGGCCATGACCTCTAAAAGCGTGAATCCTCCCTGGTTTTTTCTCCGGCCACGTGGGGCTTTCAAATGGGCGCCAACGCCTCGGCGGATCATCTTGTCATCCTTGATTACGAATCTCTGTGGGGAACGCTTTCGGGCGGTTCCGAGCTCGGCAGGGAGCGGCCGAGCGTAAACCGTTGCAGCAGCGCCTCAATGCCTTCGGCCTGCTTCTGGATTTGGTCCAGCATGGGGTCGAGCTGTTCTGGAGCGAATCGTTTGTTGCGAACCTCCCCCAGAATTTCCACCAGGAGGTGATGAACGGACTGAACCGTACGCAGCACATCTTCTTTCTGACGAACAATCTCGTTCACCCACACGGCCAGTTCTTGAAGATCATCACCCGCTCGAAAATGGACCTGCAGCCGCAGATCACCCGACGCGATCTGTTTGAGTGACTGCTCAAGGCGATAAATCGGCCCGGCAAACCGGTGCGTGACCCAGATGCTCAACAACATGAAAACAGGGACACTGACCAAGATGGCCGGCCAGAGCCGGTCACTTAAGGCGATGAACTGAGTTGCCGCGAGCGCCTGTTCCTCGAGCGACAGCCCCGACCTCAATCTCAAGGCGGGCGGGAGAAAAAGCGCAACGGCCAGAACGAACGTGTAAGCCAAGAGCAACAAACAGGTAAATAGCGCATATTTCCGCTGGATGGGATGGACGTAAAACCGTTTTCGAGCCTTCATGGCGTTGTCTCGGGGCTCCTTATAGCTCTTTGATTTTCTTTTTCAGAATCAAAATTTCCAAGGCCATGGCCAGTTTTTGTCCCAGCTTGCGCACATACGCAAGCGCCTGGATCGGCCGGCCCGAAACTTGATCGTCACCGTACAGGACAGCGACCACTTGGTCATTCATCGATACAGGGAGGAGCAAGATTTCTTTGGGCAGGTCACCGCCGAGCAACTGGAACAGGTCCCGGTAGGTCGGATCATAGGGAGCCGGTCCCTGATAAAACGTCTTGGCCGTTACCACGTCTTTAAACAGGGAGGGCTGATCCAACTGGAACTCCAGACGGCCGATCTCGGCTTCATGGTACACCGGGAAGGCCCTCCAGCCGAGCGCCTTCCCGGCTTTGACTAAGAAAAGAATTCCCCGATCCAGAACCACGTTCAAGGCCTTCATGAATGTTCCGATCGCCTCATCCCGATTCCGAACCTCCTCCCAGTCTTCTTTGGCCTGTTGCATGGCTGATTCCAACTCCTCCGGCGTCGGCTCCTTCCTGGCGGATTTCTCATCTACGGCTCCCGATTGAGGCCGGTGGCGCTTCCGTTCATCATCCAGCACGGAAATATACCGGAGTTGCCGGCCGATCTGGTAGTGGCGTTCCAGCCCGTATCGGATACGGGCTTCGGAAGCGATGTACGGCTTGATGGCGCAGCCCGTGATAAACCGGAGTTCGTCGATGACCTCCAGATCGGTGGGATCCAAGATGGCGACGCTCAAGACGGTCCGATCGCGTTTGATCGGGACAACATTATATTTTTGAGCCAGCTCGCGGGGAATCAGTTTAACAAGGGACGGATCGATATCATCCAGCTCAGAGGCCTGCGCGCTTGGAATCCTTAATTTTTTGCTCAGAAATTGCGTGAGTTCGTTTTCGGACAGCAAACCGAGTTCGATGAGATTGGTTCCCAGTCGCCCGCCCATCGTGACCTGCCGTTCGAGCGCCGACGAAAGTTGGGATTCCGTGATCTTTCCTGCTTTGATCAGATATTCACCTAAGCGCTCGGCCAAAGACATCCTCCGAATATCAAGTTGATCTCGTCCCGACACCTTGGACTGAAAAAGTCAATTCCGCCGCCAAATGGATTGAACCGCCTTTCATTCCATACACACAAGAGCGAATCTCCTTAGATGATGCCGCACTCAACGTCTAGGAACCTGAATGAACCGTCAATTTGAACTGTTGATAGGCCTCGGCCCCGTCACCGTCCGACACCACCACCCCGACGTCCACCGAAGGGTGTTCCGCGGAAACCCTCCATTGAACAATCCCCGTTCCGGGATCGATGGTCATCCCTTCGGGCGATTGGCTGAGACGGAACTGCAGCGGATCTCCATCGGGATCCAAGGCTTTCACGTTGTAGGTGTATATTCCCCCCTCGACCGTCATCGACGGGCTGCTTGTAATCTGGGGCGGTCGGTTGATGACGAATACGGGCTGGGAACTGGCCTCAACACCGTTGGACTTTCCGTCCGATGGGACGACCCTCACCACGACACGATCATGTTTGTGAAGATCGCTGCCAGCCAATCGGGGACTGTTTCCTTGCGTTACGATCTGTCCGTTCACAAGCCAGGTGTAGGACAGTTGAACCGGGTCTCCATCCTGATCGAAAGCCGTCGCTCGGGCCTCCAACTCGTCTCCGAGATGGGGCTTGAGCGGAGCGATTTCAACCGAAAGGATCTTGGGGGGATAATTATTCACCTCGGGAGCCGGGAGTGCCACCTGTCGCGACGGGCCGTCTATCTTTTGAAGCGACGTCGTCGCCCGATTAGCCTCCATCGGCGGGGAAGAAAGCGGGGCCGGATTTGGCGCTCCCCGCGTCAACACACTGATCATCCAGCCCAACGCGAACACCGCCCCGATCGAAAGCAGCGCGACAAGAACGCGCCGCATTCTCGCGCTGACGGACTCGGCGGTACCGGAAGAGCGCCGAGTGCCGTCCCGACTCGGGGTTGATTTGGGTTCCTTATCGATCGTCACGATCTTCACGGGTCACGCTCCGTTCCGTCATGAAAATCCGCGGTCCGCTGATTCCTCGTTACATCTGCTTTTCCTGCCAGGTCATCACGCCGCTTTTGAACTTAAAGGGCGGTGTGCCGTCCACTTCACTGATGCTGCCGGTGCCCTGCTGGACGAAGCCACGCACCCCCTCTTCGGTGCCGATATGGAGTCCGGCCATGGAGGGCACTCCCTGGCCGAGATCGGTGCTGCGATTGATCACGTTTCCTGTCGTTCCGATCACCGGCGAACTATAGGCCGAACCGGTCTCAAAATAAGTCGCATAGAGCTTGCCTTCACCTTGAAAGCCGCAAACATCGTTGGTCGGGGTAAAGGTGCTGAACAGCACGACGCCCGCGAGAATGACCGGTTTTGCAAGGACGCGTTCGCCGGCCGTCGAGAAGGTCAGCACCCAACCCCTCACAGACGGGTCTCTCGCCTTGGTCAAAAGATCGGTGAAGGTGGGTTCCGATATATTGCCGCCGTTGAATGAGATCGTCCCCGTTTGAGTTCCGTCCGTGTCCACGCTTGCATTGGAAACGTCAAGCAGTTGAGACGTTGTGACCGGTGTGCAGCCCGTATCATCCTGCCAACACACCCTATTATTAGTATTATCTTCGTCTTTGATCCCGTACATGGCCTGAAACTCCGATGCCCCGTATGCTTTGTCGTTTGCGGATAGGAAGCGCCCGGTGCCGAAATAGACCCAGAGGTTTAGGAAGCTGTCGATCGATAGAGAAGGCGCTTCCAGAATGGGACCGGGTGCCGAATAGAGCGTGGAGAGATGCCAGTTCGCGGGGTTCGTATCATTTTTTGTAACAACGCGGTAAAGATTCCCGTTCCAGGCCGTTCCGTTTTGTATGGCACTACCGACATAGACGGTATCCACACCGTAGTCAAGGTTTCCGTCCAGCGTGGTCACATCGCCGAGGAATTCATTGTTCACCGCGTTATCAAACTTGTTCAACAAGGTGCCGTTGCTCAGATCAAAAACATACAGATGACTGTAGATATCCGCGCTAAACAGGTTGGGGGTGCCCCTGTTTCCAATATAATTGGTGGGACCGGAGCCCATAATCACAACCCATTTTGAACCACCGCTGCTGTTGGCCACGCGCGCCACGGCCGGAAAGGAGGTGGTGAAGCCCATATTGGAACGGGTGGCCGTCCACAAGAGCACAGGAGGCTTCTCCGGATTGGTGATATCCAAAGCGAAGAAGGAGGATTGGAAGGCGCGGGTCGTGGTTCCCGACCCGAAATTGTCCGTGACCGAGACGGTCCCGCCTCCGAGTCGCAATCCTCCGATCAGGACCGTTCCCCATCCCCCGGGATGGTCCGCGTCCGCGCTGAAAATTTTTGCGTCTACCACCTTCGGCTTTTGGTCCACATAGTAGACATGGGTGTAATTGGGATCGGTGAGCCATCTCAAGTGAGGCAGGAGGTTGTAAGGCACATAGGCCCAAAGCTCTTCTCCGAGGACGTGGCCGGTTCCCGGGTCAAACTTTTTTGTGGCGGGATCGTAGGTTCCGGCGTTGAAGGCATGGAGCATGCCGTCGTTGGCGCCGACATAAACCACGTCTCGTCGAGTTTGGTACTGCTGTATGAATTGCTCGTACGAGCTGTCTTTGTAGACGAGGTCATACTGCTCCATGGGTTTTCCGACCGTCACCGGAGTCGAATAGATGATGTCGCCCAGTTTCCAGACATGAAGACTCCCGTTGACCGTGACCGACCGGTCTCGATACCCGGTGATGTTCGCGCCCCGGATGAAATTAATCACATTCGTGGCATCGGGAGTCGCGGGATTGGGCGAGCCGAGCGTGGTGGTCGCGGTATTAAGATAGGGTCGAAGAAGCGCTGCCTGGCTGCTGTCAAAACTGATGAACTCGCTCGGGGTCACCAGCCCGTCGTTGTTCTGATCCACCCAGGTATAGATATGGCGATCCGTGTCGGCCCGCAAGGCCAGCAATTTTCCGGCCTCCCAAATCGGGAGGAGTTGATCCAGGGTGACGATTGAACTCGGCGTCGAGGAATCCGGCGTTCCGTCGCCGTTTGCATCGTCGAACCGCTGAACCACGGTCTGACCGCTGTTGGGATCGAAGACCAACTTGACGATCTTGTCCGTGGTCAGGTCCAGCGTTTGATTCTGATTGGAATCCTCCCGAAGGTTGCCCTTCGAGTCCAAGAAGAGCCCCTGGAGGTAACCCAGCCATTGGATATTATTCAATCCTTCAAATTTGCTTGGATAGAAGTAGGCCTGGTATAGGGCCCCTTCTCCTGTTTCCGTGGTTGACAGAATCGAGACCGACGTGCCGGAGGAGCTCCGTTTTAAAATATCCGTAATGGCCGCCATCAATCTATCCCTCATCGTAAAGGCATTGGCCGATTCAAAATAGGTGTCCGGAACCCCGTCGCCGTCCGCATCCCATTCCTGGCATAGAGGATTCGGACTGGCCGTTCCACAGGTGGCATCCTTGAACGGCTTCCCGTCGCCGTCAAGGTCGTTGAACCCACCTACCATGGCCGCATCTTTCAGAAGGTTGGACCCGGTTCCGAATGCAAAAAAGGTATAGAGGGTGATATTTTGCATGCCGGGAAGGTCATGTCCCGCCGCGCCGATCGGCGGAATGGTCGCCTGACGGAGATCGGTCGTATGGGCCCAGTAGGCCACGTCATCCAGATAATGTCCGCCGCTTCCCGTGCAGGGATCGCTCGTCGGACCGCCGTAATAGTTTGAGCAGTTGTCATGGTGATCCCACATCGTATTGTGGAGACTTGCGGAGGTATTGCTGTGTTTGGGCGGAGCCCCGGCTCCTGCGGTGATATTGGCGGTGCAGCCGGCCGCCACGGCGCAATGAACGCTGGTCCCGTGTTGTGCCGCGGTATGCGCATAGTCCATGATGGTGCTGGGAATCGTCATGTCCTGGGTCGGCTGGCCGTCCGTGAACATGATCACGAAACTCTTGCAACAAGGTACATACTGGGCCGGGGTCAGCCAGGCCGGTGAATTAAAATAATAGGGGTCCCGACTCGTGGTCGTGTAGGAATAGTCGGATCCGGAGAAGGCCGGCGCGATTTGGGCAAAGTAGCGTGATGCCTCATAGAGGGATTCGGCCAGGGGCGTGTTGGTGGTCGGAGCGGTGCATTCAATCGCATTAATGATGGGCAGACCTGAGCTGGCGCAGGTGGCATTGCTGACGAGAGGCGTCGATCCCACATCCGCAAGCACATGCCCTCCGTCGCTTGTATTGTACTCCATCAGGCCAAACCGGGCCTTTCCCCCCACCTGCTGAATGATACCGGTCGGCTCGGTCGTCGGCACCACGGTCAAAGCAAAGGATTTGGTGGTACTGTACGAGCCACCGGAACCGCACGCGGTCCCCCCCGAGTTCGAATTCGTGATGGTTATGTAGCTTACCCCGCTGGTCGTACTCCTGTTCCAATTGCATGTTCCGGTAAACGGGCTCACCGCCGCTGCGGTATACGAAACGGCGTTGACACCTTCCGTGGTTTCCCCGATAAGATTTCCGGTTCCCAGACAATTCCCGCTCGCATCTCTCGCCGAGCACTTCCCGCCCATCATCACAAATTTCGTGACCTCGAGTTTCTCCATCGATATAAAATTGAGAAAGTTTCCATCCCAATGTGTGCAACTTCCCAGGGTGCCGGCCTCGACCACGAATTTCAAGGTCGAACCCGAACCGCTTGTGGTGTAGCACTTCTGCTCAAAATAGCCGCCAAACGTCATTGTCGGATCATAGGTTTCACTATTGAGATGGTAGGCCGAGTCCTGCATGCTCCCGGAGTTGTCCATTAAGAGAAGCACGTTCGGAGGCAATGCATTCCCCACGAAAGGCGGCACGGCGCTATATTCCGTCATATTGCATGGGCTGGGTGGGGACAATATTGAAGTACACGTGGCCATCGTCTCCGTGACCCATGGACCGGACATTAAAACCGCGATCCCAAACAGGATGAGCAAGATGAGCCGTTTCATTTGATTTCTCCTTTTCCAAAGAGAGCCGTTCCCCAAATTTACCGGGGAAGGGCCTCGATTAGGACCATTTCCTTGACGACCCCTTTCTCCAGACGGAAGCGAACCTTCGATGGAGAAGTGAAGCTCGTTAATGAAATGGGATCGCCATTTTTGTCCTTGAATTTACCCAACGGGTCCACCGGAAAGGTAGTCCCGTCCTTTAACAATACAATCTCGATCGGTCCAACGATTTCGTCCTGTCCTGGCTTGAAATGGACTCCATCAACCCGTAGGAGAACCGGTTGCGACCAGTCCGAAGTCTCGGCCATCGCCAGGGAGGATATTCCAAGTTGAACCGGAGTGAAACCCGCCAATACAATAATGGATAACGCAAGCCCGAAATGAACGAATGCCTTGAATAGGGATTTCATGAGTCACCTCGCGTTTCAATTCTTTTATTCCACATGATAAATGTACACATGGGAGACCTGCGACTGAACTCTTGTACCAATCTGCCCGACCGAGTCCATGGCATAGTAGATCCCGATGCCACCCGACACCGATGACGCCCCGATGCCTTCATACCCCCCTCCGAACTCGCTGGCCCCGCCGGAAAGCAACCGCTCCTGAATCCGGTCGATATCCACCCCAACCGTTACATTACCCGCCGTCAAGCTAAGATCGGGATGATTCGTCGGAGTATCCGTGGGCCCGTCATTCGGAGGCGCTACGGTCATTCCCATAATCTCATTCAACAGGTTGGAGTCCGCCACCGGTGGAGCGGTCGAAAGAGTTCGGGTATCGATCGCCGTCTTCAGGATGGGCGCATAGGTTCGACTTCCTCCATCCGCTCCGTAGAAAACCATGTTCTGGACGTTCGCGTTGCCGGTGATCCGAAGCTCGCTCGTCGTGGTTGAAATGGCGGCGATCCCCATCACGGTCAGAACCAGCAGGATCATCATCGTGACCATGAGAATGGCCCCCTTCTGTCCGTCGTCATTCATTTTGAATCGCCACATATTGCCCTCTCTTTGTCTTACAAGGAAAGATTTCTAATATTTTCCACAAACCGGACGACCCGACGGCGATAACCGTCCAACGGAGAGGTCCAGGTATGATCTTCAAGCACCCCCGTCATTCCACCTTGATAATCGGGATCCCGGTTCGTCGTTCGAAGTAACAGAGAAACCCGAATCGCCCGAAGACCGGAGGTGTCGGCCGGCCAGGTGTCTCCCGGAGCGTTATAGACCCATTCATCGTCATTGCCGGCGCCGCCGATTTCCGTAATTTGACCATCCAGATTTTTCCCATTGATCCCATCAAACCCATACGCGATTTGAAAATCTTCCACTCCTTCGGCCAACACACTCACCACGCCTCCAACGCTCCGTTCTAAACAGGGAGGATTTTGACAGTCGGGGCTCGCGGCCCCGGTGACGTCCACCTGATAGTTGATGGTTTGAGGAGCGGCGCTGATATAACTGCCGGCCATGACCGTCATGGGCGGACAGGCTACTACCGGACAGGGCACCAGCGTTAGCTTTGGCGGTGCGGGGGAACTCGCCTGTATCACCGCCGTGACATTCGCATTCGCGATCAATATTCCGGTTGAAAGGTCCACCAGGTTCACCAAGTAGGGTGTGGTGGCCGGGAACCCTTCCACGGAAGCCACGGGAATTGTAACGGGGACTCCGGTCGTGAAAGAATAACTTGAAACCCCGCCGTTCGGCATCGCGACCGAGGCGGCTCCGACATTGGCCGAAAAGGTGATCGCATCGGTTCCATTCACGCCCGCCTGGTTGTTTAAGGCGGCCGTTATCGGTGCCGTTCCCGTCGTCAGTCCATGGCCGATCATCCGAAGATCATACCGAAGGAAAATGAACGAGCTCCGGAGGTTCTCCTGGATCTCCACGACCTGATTCTGAGTTTGATAGCTCTGTTGCTGGCGGATCATCATGGTATAAACCCCTCCGAGCAACATCCCTGCAATGACCATGACCACCATCAGCTCAACTAAAGTGAATCCGGTTTCGCGTCGCATATCATCGCTCCTATAACAGACTATTGACCACGAGCGTATGCACATTGTTTAGGTTCTTTTTTACACCTGTCCAGGTAACGGTCACCGTCGCTAATCGTTGGCCCGTGGACCCGGCGCCGAGGTCGCAGTGCCGGCTGTACGTAATATTGGCCGGGGCGACGGAATCGTCGGGCGGACAGTTCACAACATCCGGATTGTTCCAACTTTGAAGAACCAGTTGCTCCAGCATGTCCGAAGCCAGGGCGGAAGCCTCGGTCGTGTCGTAACTCGAACGATTCCCCTGCATCGCCGAAATCTGCATCTGCGCGATTCCGAGGAGGGCAATGGCTAGAATCACCATGGCGACCAAGGCCTCGATCAACGTAAACCCCTTTTCGTTTTTCCCTGTCCGGTCTGTAATTAACATGGCTTTCCCTGCTACTGAATATGAATTCGTCCGCCGGCGCTGATGATGACGGTCTTCGTATCCGTATGAGGATCCGTCAAAACAATCGAATCCGGAGCACCGGCTGTCACGCTGTTTCCGGACGGAACCCAGCGGGCGATCAGACCATTGGGCTGCAACAACGGCATCGCGGCCGGCATCGACCAAGACACGCTTGTTTGAGCGTTCACGCTTTTAATCGTGGAAAAGCTCGTGGAACTTTGAATTAACGGCTGGTCCCCACGAACGACGTTATAGGACGTCGTCGAAAGGAACTGAACCGCATATTGCCAGTTCTCAGTCGCGGCCTGTTGACGGGCCAGGCGCAAATCCGAAACCAGATCCCGGGCGGTTGCGTTGAGCCGATACCGTGGCAGACTATTGAAGAAAGACGCCACCCCGACCGAGGCGAGAATGGTTATGATGCTTATCGTGACCAACAATTCGGTCATCGTAATGCCTTTTTGACCCGATAACATCTTTTCTGTATTTGAACGCATAAGAACCTCTTGCCCAGAATAATTATGCAACCGATATGCCATTATCGTATGAACGGGCGCACTAAAAAATACACCATGGAATCAACTTGTTATGCTTGACTCACATAACACAGCAATGTCGACCGATCTATTATGTCCAACTTTGTATTGCATAAGTATGTAATGGATTACACAACGGCAACCGGGGTCTCAACTCCGATTTGAAGAATCCCGGCCTTCCCGCCTGGGATTACGTTCGCTGTTCGGATTCAACGCAGAGGAGGGCTAGGTCCGAGAGGAAAGTTCGTTGCGAATGGCGATGAAGACCTTATCAAACATGGCCGTTGTGAGCCGTCCGGTCTGGGTATTCTGCTGGCTGGGATGGTATGACGCAAACAGTCTGGGCCATGGACCGGCTTCGGATTGTTCCAGTACATAACGCGCGCCGTGCCGAAATTGGAGGCCGCGGCGTTGAGTGATCCATCCCATCCGGATAGCCGTCTTGAGATATTCATCAAACGCAATCTTCCCGAGTACCATAACCGCTTGTAGACGGGTCAGCAGACGAAGTTCCCGGACCAGATAACTCCGACAGCGGTCCAGTTCAATGCGCGCCGGTTTATTTTGCGGCGGCGCACAATGGAGCGCGGCCGTAATGTAGGCGTCCTTTAATTTAAGCCCGTCGCCCCGATATCGGGATTCGGACTGGTTTGCAAATCCTGCGCGGTGGAGCGCACGGAAAAGAAAATCGCCCGACCGGTCGCCGGTAAAGATTCGGCCGGTCCGGTTGCCGCCATGCGCCGCCGGGGCCAAGCCGATGATCAGCAGCCGCGCGTGCGGATCCCCGAAACTCGGAACCGGCTTTCCCCAATAGACCTGGTCACGATAAGCCCGCCGTTTGACAAAGGTAATCCGTTCGCAATATTTCCGCAAACGGGGACATTGGTCGCACCCGATCAAATCGTCATGGACACGTTTTACATCATCCGGCATGAAGTGTTCTCGCACGATTCAATTTATGGATCATTCATTGTATACAACTCCATCCAATCTGGCAAAACCACACGGCCTCCCGTACCCATGCATTGACAATCGCCTTACAAGATGGTTATCCTGAAAACAGTCGTCATCGACGGCCGAAAGTTCATCTCCACCGAAAAAAGGAGGAAAAAATGAGCGACGTCGTTCGGATAGTCGATTATTATTATATTAAATCCGCCAATAAACCGGGAGAAGGTGCAAAAGTTCTAAAGGCTCTTCGAGATGAGGGGGTCAATCTTCTCGCCTTTTCCGGGTTTCCGCAAGGGCAGCGGGCCCAGATTGATTTTATACCGGAAGACCCCCTTGCGTTCGAGGCTGCCGCAAAACGGAGAGGATTCAAGTTGAGCAAGAAAAAGAGCGGCTTCTTAGTTCAAGGGCAGGATCGGCCCGGTGCGGTGGCCGAGATCATGGGGAAACTCGCCGACGCGAACATCAATGTCACCGCGATCGATGCCGTCTCGGCTGGCGGTGGTTCATACGGTGCAATCTTCTGGGTGAAACCCAAGGACGTCGAACGGGCTGCAAAAACCCTCGACCTTTTGCGATAAGGTCGGATGCCCCTCTCGGTTTCATCAATGGGTATACCAGCTTCCCTTCAGCACCGAGACGGCCGGGAGACCCGGATAGTATCCGCTGCGAAGGCCTGCATCGTACCAAATCTCCGGCTGACCGGAACCGGTAATGCCCTGTTGCGCAATCAGGGCACCGAAAACATTGGGTCGGCCTTCCACGGCAAGACGCCCGGCTACGGAGAGGACTCCTTTCAAATGAACGCCGGACAGAACGACGGTCTGTCGGATGGACGGCTCATCCGCTTCTTCTAATAGAGGCGACTGAACCTCCATGGAACGTCCGGGACCCGACTCTCGAAGAGCCAAATGGGCTTGAATGGAGAAGAGTCCTTCCACATAATCGACCGGAAGATCCAAGGTGGCGAGATTGGTTCCATCCGGCGGTTTCTGATCGACGGTATCGATAAAAACCAGGCCATGGTAATCTCCGGCATCCTGAAAAACCATACCCTGGTATGGCGTCATCCGGTGGGCGAGATCCTGGATCCCGTCAAGATACAGGAACCCTTCTCTGTCGGTGCTGAAGTAAACTCCCCACGTTTTGGCAAAAGACTTGAGATGTTGGTAATCCCAGTTGTCCAAACCGAAGCCGGGGTTATGCGCGACTTGGAACTGGTGTAGATTTCCATACCCCTCCGGCAAAAAGGGTTCGGTGCAGTCCGTACATACCGTTTTAGGATTGATAATCGCACCCCCCACGTAAAAATCGATCCAGGGATCCTGTCGCTCCGAATCGCCGTACGGCTGACCGTTCACCGGAGCCGTTGAATTTTTTTTAGGAACGGCCGCCAAGGAACTTCCGAAATCGGCCGCGCCCATCACCCGAACATCTCCCCAATGCACCTGCAGGGGCACCGGACCATTGGCTTCGGGCCCGATCTGGACCGGTGCCGTGGTGGGAGGTACAGGACTTGGGCTCATTTCGACGCTCACCGTCCGGCTGATTCCGGATCCGGTGGTGCCCGTGGCCTCTACCGTGCAGATGGCACCCACACGGGTAGGTGCAAAGATTTTCAGACTCGTGAGAACTCCCAAGCCGCCAAATGCCTCATCGAGAAATCCCGGTCGATCCGGCCCGTATTGGTACAAAAAATCCGGTCGATCCGCCGTTCCAATAAACTGACTCTGTCCATTCGGATCTAGAAATGCCGCGACCCCGCGGGCGTCGGTCATCCGGCGTGACAGGAAATTCCATCGACCGCCCGCGGGTTCTCCCAGAGGGAACTCCCCGATTTCCGGAAACGTCTCAGGCTCTTGGAACCACTGAAGCACCATGGCTGTACCCGCTTCGGCCAGGTACTGAGCCTGAACCGACGCTTTTTGGTTGGCCGCAATGCCGATTTCATCCATTGCCTCATGAAAGGCCGATAGTCCCAAAAGGGTGATGAGGAACAATAGGCCCAAGGTCACGACCATCGCCATGCCCGGCTCGTTATTCAGGCGTCGTATGATCTCCATCATCCATTCCTCAGATAGACTTCGGCCGTTAGCGACCTGATTTTCCCCGGTGTCCTTGGAAGTCGTGCCGTCAGATGAATCTGGATCCGGCGGATATCCGGTAAAGCCGGACCCATGCGACCGTCCCGATCGAGATAAATCAACTCCAGTGAGGCCAATCCTTCGGCAACCGAGTTGGAACCTCCGTCCACCGTTCGGAGGAGCTTGAAGTGAGTCGCATCCGCCGGTTTGAGCGTATACTGCACTTGGTTGATGATCTGGATCGTGCTATCGGAGGGAAACGGCCCGGTTAATCCCTCTTCTAATTCCAGGTTTTCGTTTCCTCCAGCGGCGGCCAAGGTATGTCGCTCACAATAATCCCTGCTGCAGATCGAGATGGTTTTCCCTTGTTCAAATTTGCCGGCGGCGTTCTCGTAACGAATGGTCAGATGGTTCTGCTCCGGCTGCGCGTTCTGCGTCAAACGGGCCATCGCCGCATCCACATTCGCGAGAAATTGGACCTCTTGTCGATCGGCTTTCAGAATCCGGCCGTCCCCCTCCGCCAGGCCGAATCCAACCAGTCCCAGTTCACGAACCATGAAATCCAGCGCAGTCCGGACCTGCTGCTGGGTCTCGGCCGTATCCTCCTGAAGACCGTTCCATTGGTTCTGACAGATCAGAAATCTCATGCCGAAGGCGGCCACCAATGAAAAGACCAGCGTCGCCACCATCAGCTCGACCAGCGAGGTTCCTTTTTGGTCCTGCATCATCCCACGGGTCGTCATGGAACCACACTTTGAGTTCGGACGGTTACCAGTGCCGTGGAGTGATTCCGGCCTTTCTTATCAACCCACCCGACGGCGACGCGAATCGTCAAACAATGCGGACAGGGCGCGTTTCTCTGAATGGTCCAGGTTCGGAGAAATCCTTCGGGATGATCTTCACCCGCGAGACTTCCCTGAAACAGCGTGCCATACGACATTGAAATCTCCTCTTCCATTTTGGCCTGCGCAAACGCGGCCGCGGTTGAGATCCGGCGACCGGCGTCCAGTCCGGCCTGGCCGGCATGAGTCATGCCCAATCCCGCGATCATTCCAACGGCGAGAATCAGCATGCTCACCACAACTTCAATAAGGGATAGACCCCGCTGGGGGGAAAAGGGATCCGTGTTCATGTCAATTTAACTCTCCCCGTGGCCACAACGGTGATTTGCCGTTCCTCTCCGGCCCGATTCCTTAAGACGATCGTGGTCCAGGAATTGGTCGTGCCTTGTGGATAAAACGTCAGGATCAGGCCGCCGGAGGAGCTGACCAGATCAATTTCTCCATATCCTTCCCCCCGATCCTGAAGATCTCTTACCCGGCCGATCGGAATCCCGGGTTGGGAACGTCGTTCAATTTGATACCGATCCATTTCGAGGTTCAATACCACAGAAATGGGCTGGCGTTCTGCCAGGGCCAACTGCCGAGCCCAACGCAGGTCCGAGACAACGTCGCGGGCAGCGCCGTTGAGCCGATAATGTGGAAGCTGGGAATTAAAACCGACAGAAGCCAGCCCGGACAGGATCCCTGTAATGGTCATCACGATCAACAATTCCATTAGACTGAATCCCTGTTGCCTGTTAATTCCTGTGCGCATGATCCTGTGGCACTACAAGATTCGTGCCGTGCGGCGCGGGAGGGGAATATATGCGGGGTTCGGTTAAATAGAGAAATGGAGAAAGTTATTTAACTTGATAGAACTTCGAAAGAAACAACAGGCGGGTACCGGCGCACGAAGGTCCCGGAGACCTCCGTGCGGTGAGAGACTGATCAAGCACACCCGTTCAGGGTCGTGAATAAGAATTCAGACGGAAGGTTTGTCTTCCATTTCCTTTTCGAGTTTGCGAATCCACCGGTAGGTACGCTTGAGAACACGGGCCGCTTCGGTTTTGCTGCCGTACTCCATGATTGCCCGTTGGGCCATGGCCCATTCAATCTTTCTAAGAAAGGAGTCCATCGATCCCTCGATTTTCATGGCTTCCACAAGGGTCTGCCACTCCATCCGGTCGATCATGTCCTTCACATTCCGGGCATCTCTCCTGGGTTGCTGTCGATCTTGGTCTTGCACGCTCCGGATCGACGTCTGAGCGCCGTCTCCGATTTCAAGCGGCAGGTATTCCAGATTCAGCATGGTTTGGGAAGCCGGCATCAAGGTTACGGCCCGTTCAAGGACATTTTCCAATTCGCGGACGTTGCCGGGCCAGGCATAGGCCTGCATTCGGATCAGGACATCCGGCGATAGAGCCTGGACGTTTTTTCGAAGCCGTCGGCTGAAATGAATCAGAAAATATTCCGCAAGGCCCCCCAGATCTTCCGGACGTTCCCTTAAGGGGGGCAGATGAATCGGAATCACATGCAGACGGTAGAAGAGGTCCTTGCGAAACGACCTTGTTTCGATGAGCGCTTTCAGGTCTTGGTTCGTCGCCGCAATAATCCGTATATCCAGTTCAATCGGGTCGTTTCCTCCCACGCGTACAAACTCCCGTTCTTGTAATACTCGCAGGAGTTTTGCCTGGACCGCGGCCGGCATCTCGCCGATTTCGTCCAGAAAAAGCGTTCCCCCTTCGGCCCACTCAAACCTTCCGATCTTGCGGGACAGGGCTCCGGTGAAGGCGCCTCGCTCGTAACCGAACAGCTCGCTTTCCAACAACTCCGCCGGCACGGCGGCGCAATTGATCGCCACAAACCGCCGGTCGCAACGAGCCCCCGAGCGATGAATCAATCTCGCGATCAGTTCTTTTCCCGTGCCGGTCTCTCCGGTAATCAAAACCGTTGAGTCGGTCGGCGCCACCTGGCGCACCAAGGCTAAGACGGCTTTCATCGCGGGGCTATCGCCCATCGGCTTTGATGAATCCCGGCCCTCGCTCGCTTCCTGGACTTCCCGACGCAGGTACCCATTTTCGGCCGTTAATGTCTTGTTCTCGGCCGCATACGCCAACAGCCTTTGCTGGGTCGCTTTAAGCTCCTGCAAGTACTCGAACAGGAGATAGGTCATTTTCTGGATCCGCTGCTCAAGCCCGACCGATGGATGGGCCGCTCGTTTACGTTCCCGCCAGTAAAACCGGTATCGCGAATAAGGAGCTTCGTAGATCGCCCCTTCTCGAAAGACGTATTCCAATGAACCCGACCGCAAGGTTCCTCCCTGAATGACTCGAAAGGCTGTGGGAGCCGGGTCGGGTCGATCCGGCGATTCGGCCACGCGAGGCGTGAAAACCCGTACAAACGCCGAGCCGTCCGTTTTCAACTCGGGTTTGAGGATCGATCCTCCGAAGAGGGCCTCCTTCGCATCGATCGAAGTTTCAGCTCCCGCTCCGAATAGATTGAAGGGAAGCGGAATCAGCGGGACCCTTTCCTCATTGAGTTGCACGGCTCGAAGAACGGCGACGGTCTCCTTCCGGTTCCTTTCCACGATTCTGCGTTCAGAACCGACCTCCTCCGTGTCATAGCCCTGGAACTCGTTCACGACGTCCCGGACACGATACTGCAGGAACTCCTCATCGAGATGCGCTTCCTCGACAAAATCATAAAGGCGGACAAATCCTTCGTAATTCCCTCTCAGCATAAAATGGCTGGACAGAAGAGGGCGAAATCCCGAATCGCACTGGGCGAGCACAATCAACTCGGTGTCGGAGGGGTTTTTGGCGATCGCCTGGAGTCGCATGAACGTGGTGTACGCGCCGCCCCAGAGGCCCGAGCAAAGGGCGACGGTTCGAACATCATCGAAGGTCCGGGCGATGATCTCGAAGATCGATGGGACGTGTTTCTCGCCCTTCCGAGCCGACCGGGCAAAATAGTCTAGCGCGGCTTCGTAGGCGATCTCCTTCCGGCCGGACAGGCGTTCGGCCGTCAGAAGAACCTCCCGCAGCACCTCCTCGGGAAGCCAGGCATGACTGTCCATGAGCAGGTCCTGAGGATCCTTCAGGGAGTCGTAGCCTTCCACCCCGGAAAACAGGGCCCGCGGATTCACCTTTTGCATTCGCGAGGGATAATGAATCTGGAGATGATTGAGTAAAAGCTGTGTCAGGAAGCCGGTGGCCCAGGCCGTCTGCGTTTGCATATCGCCTCCTCCCGGAGAGATTCTTGGACTGCCGAGATTCTCCGGACTGATATGTTAGAGACTGGTAAGGGACTTCTGTACTTTCACGGTGCTGCGTCACACCACTATACTTCAGGGCATCGGTTTTTTCAAGAAATTTAATCGGCGCGAGGCCGCGCCGCAGGGTCGACGGGAAGATCATTTCACGGAGGGCACAAACGGCAACAGTTTCAACGGAACCTCCGCTTTGAACTCCTCGTTGATCAGTATTTTAAACTCATAATCGCCCGCGCGTTCAAATTTCATCATGTTGATCGTCAGGATATGGTTGGAGCCGATCATCCCTCCCGGCCGGATCGTTCCCAGCGTGAATTCACCGCCGAGCTGGAACAATTTTTCGCCGTCTTCATCGATGAGCTGCACCTCGACTTTCTTCGTTTTTCCCGCCTCGGCCCGATCCGCTTCAAATCGCATCACGAGTTGCATCTGGGGATGGGTCACCGGGAATTGCTGGGCTTGGATGGAATCAAAAATCCCCAGGATGTTTAGTTTGCCTTCCCGCGAGATGTTCGCGCAATCCGCCAATACCGCAAAGCTGACCTTCATCGTGACCTCGCATTCACGTGGACCCCGCTTTAAACGAAAGCCCTTTTCGTAACAACATCGCCTCGAAAAAATATTAACCCTCGATTCCGTAGTCTTTGATCTTGGTCAGCAGCGTTTTATAACTGACCTTCAAGATTTCCGCCGCTCGGGATTTGTTGCCTCCGGTTTCCTTTAAAACTTTCCGGATCATCCTCGACTCGGCGAATTGGACGGCGGCGTGGCTGACGTCTTGAAGCGATCCGTCCATTTGAAGCTCCGCCAAACCCGTTTCAGCCGACGCCTTGACCCGCAGTCCGAGATACTCCGGCAGGAGAACCTGGCCGTCGCTTAAGATCACCGCCCGTTCGATGCAGTTCTGCAGTTCACGGACATTGCCCGTCCAGGGATGCTTGATTAATAATTCCATCGAAGCCGGGGCCACTGTCTTGGGTTCCTTTTTTAGTTCCTGGCTGTAGTAATTTACAAAATGTTCCACCAAGGCCGGGATGTCGTCCGCACGTTCCCGCAAGGGAGGAATCGTCACGGGAAAAACGGCCAGTCGGTAATAGAGATCCTCACGGAACAGCTTCTGGCTAATCGCGGCTTGGAGATCTTTATTGGTCGCCGCGATCACCCGCACATCCACCTTGATCTTGACCGTGCCGCCCACGCGCATGAATTCTTCGCCTTCCAAGACCCGAAGCAGTTTGGCCTGAAGGGCAAGGTCCATATCCCCGATTTCATCAAGAAAGATGGTCCCCTTATTGGCCAGTTCGAATTTTCCCATCTTTCGGGCCACCGCCCCGGTAAAAGCCCCGCGCTCATGTCCGAACAGTTCACTTTCCAACAGGTCACGAGGAATCGCGGCGCAGTTGATCGCCACAAAAGGCTCTTCCTTGCGCGGGCTTAAGTAATGAACCGCCCGTGCGAACAACTCTTTGCCGGTTCCAGACTCGCCCAGCAGCAGCACCGTGGTCTGGTTGGCCGCCACCTTCTGAACCTTCCCCACCACCTCCAGCAGCTTCGGGCTCTTGCCGATGATTTTGGGCAGCTTCAGATGCTTGGCCAACTCTTCGCGCAAGATGATATTTTCCGTGACGAGTCGTTGCTTCTCCAGCGCTTTGTTGATCAAAAGGGTCAGGTGGTCCGGGTCGAAGGGTTTGGTGATGAAATCATACGCCCCTTCTTTGACGGCCTTCACAGCCGTCTCGATCGTCCCATACGCCGTCATCAGGATCACCGGAACCAGTGGGTTGTGTTCCTTGACCGCCTCCAACACGTCCAGCCCCGACTTATGAGGAAGCCGCAGATCCGACACAACCAAGTCGACCTTGGATCCTTTAAACTTTTCCAGCCCGTCCCGCCCGTCGTGCCCCACGATCACCTGATGTCCCTCGGCCTGGAGCGCCTGACTCAGCATCTGCGCCATGCTTTCCTTGTCTTCAATCACTAAAATGACCGCCATCCGGTCTCCTTTTCAATGCAGCGGGCACGTTCGCCCCGCGCTCGCACAGGCAAAGCCTGCTCCTCGCTTATTTCTAGGCGGGGCCCATTAGGCCATGTCGGTGAGGGGCAGGAGGATGCGAAAGGTCGTTCCGCGGTTCTCTTCACTGTGGACCTCAATCCGGCCTCCGTGCGACAGCACGATTTTGTGAACCAGGGCCAGCCCCATTCCGGTTCCCTTCTCTTTCGTAGAAAAAAAGGGCAGGAAGATCTTATCGAGTTTGTCCTTCGGAACGCCCGACCCGGTATCCTGCACGTCCAGCGACAATTCCTTCCGGCCTCGCCGGGGGCCCGGACCGTCGTCGGGACTGCGATCCAGAATCATGGCCCGAATCACCAAGTCCCCGCCCTGCGGCATGGCCTCCATCGCGTTTTGAAGAAGATTTCCGATCGCCTGACGCATCAACACTTCGTCCATCCGTATCTCCGGAAGATCGGACGGGATCGCAACGTCCAGACGGGGTTTGACCGTTTTGATCTGAGCCAATAGTTGATCCAGTAGGCGACGGATCAGCGGCTCGACCGCAACGGGTTCAAGATGCAATGCGTCGTGTCGACCGAAACGCAGCAACTGTTCGATCAACTGATTCATCGCCGTCAACTCCCGCATGATGGACGCCACCATCTCCTGGCCTGAATCGGGATCCGTATTCCCGGGCGGAAGTTTCTTGGAAAGCAGTTTGGTGAATCCCATCACACTCCCCATGTAATTCCGGAACTCGTGCGCGATGCCGGCCGACATCTCTCCCAGAAGGGTCAGACGCCGTTTAAGCTCCACCTGTTCCTGGAGACTTTTGATTTCGGTGAGATCCGTGAAGACGAAGGTCGTACCGATCACCGCATTCTGACGATCCTGCAGCAGCGACGTGCTGATTCCGACCCAAATACGCTGCGGGCCCGATCGACCGGGATTCGGACGGGTCAGTTCCAGCTCCTGCCGAGTGATCGTGGCCTGCCGGGTGAGGGCCTGTTCGAGCAGATGAACGACATTGCTCTGGGCGCCGAACAGCTCCTCACAGGTTTTACCGACGGCCTCGACCCGCGGCAGACCCAAAATCCGCTCGGCCGCATGGTTAAAGGTGGTGATGACATGCTCCGGATTAAACGTGATCACGCCGCTGGCCACGCTTTGAAGGATGTTTTCATTGTAGCTTTCAATCTCCGCCGCCCGTTCCTCCGCCAGGGTTCTCAGATGTTCCAACTCCTGTTCTTTCTCTTTGAGCTCCCGAACCAATCCATGAAACGTGACGATCATCGCGCTCGTTTCGCCCGCTCGTCCGCCCGTTTCGGAGACCGGCCGACGGCTCTGGATCACGACACGGATCGAATAGAAAACCATCACAATAACGATGGTTACGCCGGCCACTTTCAAAAGCAGCGTCGTCGCCGCCGCCGCCCCGCCGGCATCGAGCGACCGCAACTCCAGATCCACTCGGAGCACGCCGGAGCCGCCCAGGTCCGGATTTCGAAGCGGTATAAGATACGATAGAATTTGTGTTCCGGACGCATCCAAATCGGAGCCCGTCATCCAATCTGCCCCCTCCAGGATCCGGCCGAACTGCACGGGCGTCGTGCCCCGGAGCGGATTTGAGGAGCCGATTCGGTCCCGACCGACCGTGTCTATCAACGATCGTCCTTCACGGTCCAAAACGGAGACCCGATTTGCGCCGTATTGCTGGCCCAGTCTCGACAAGTAATCAGGGTCGTTTAACGCCTCCCGCCCATGGGTCTTGAGTTCAGCTTCAATTGCGCGGGTCATGACGACCAAGCGCTTGTCGGCCTCTTCCAGTCGGTCGTGTTCCGCCGTCTGGACCAAAACGGCCGCGTGAATCGCCCACAACGTCGCGAACAGAAAAACAAATACACCCGCCAACCGAAAGAGATGGGATAATACCATCGCCCCAAATTGTTTAGACATTGATCCGAAAACCGAAAAGTCCACGGTTCCCGCTCCGGCCCTGTCAAAACGCGCCAAGTTGTTGATACCAACTCCAGATGGCCGGTCCGCTAAACAGCGCAACCACGGCGCCCAGGCTTAAAAACGGGCCGAAGGGGATGGCATCTTCCCTTGATTTCCCCATGAAAACGATAAAAAACAGGCCAATGACGGAACCGCCCAGCGCACCGAGGAATATCGTCAACAGGACCTGCTTCCACCCAAGGAAGGCTCCGATCATGGCGATTAGTTTGACATCACCGAAGCCCAGCGCTTCCTTTTTGAGTATCCGGAAGCTTATCTCGGCAACCAGATAGAAGAGCCCGCCCCCCACCAGAAATCCGGTGAGAGACCCCCAAAAACCTACAGGCAATATAAAACTGACGGCCACCCCGATGACGATGCCGGGATACGTAATCACATTTGGAACAATCTGATAATCAAGATCAATGAACGTGATCACCAGCAGCGCGGAGAACAGCAGGGCATACACGACGGTCGTCCATCCGACGCCGAACCGCCAAACCAGCAGGAGGTAGCCGAGCCCGTTTACAAGCTCGATGAGCGGGTATCGCCACGAAATCGGTTGTCGGCAGTCCCGGCACCGGCCACCCAGGATCAAGAAACTCACCAAAGGAATATTGTCCCATCCGCGGATCGGATGACCGCAGGAAGGACAATGAGAAGACGGGGCGATCAACGACTCATTTCGCGGCAGGCGATGGATACAGACATTTAAAAAACTCCCGATAATCAAACCCAGAACAAAAGCGGCCGAGAGGCTATAGGCGAGGCTTTCCTCCATGATGCTCCCTAATCCGGTCACACTATAGCACAGTTCATTGAGGCCATCAAGCCGACAGGCAAACCATCGGCTTGACAGTCTTTTTCATAACACGTTATAATTAAAAAAATTTCTGACACGAAGCAACCCTCTTCAAAGGCCGTCCACTATGTCAAAAAAGATTGCAGTGATCGGCGGTGGAAGCTGGGGCACGGGATTGGCCTTTCTCATGGCCGATCAGGGTTACGACGTAAGCATCTGGGTCTATGAAAAGGACCTCGTCGCCGCCATCAACGAAAAACACGAAAATAGCCTGTTTTTACCGGGCGTGGCGCTTTCGCACCGGATTGCGGCAACTTCGCTCATGGAGGAAGCGGTCGAGGGAGCGCGGGCGGTATTGTTTGCGGTGCCTTCCCATGTGGCCCGTTCGGTTCTAATGAAGCTCGGCCCGGTGCTTCCTCCAAACGTATCCGTCATCAGCGGAACAAAAGGGATCGAGAACAACACGCTTTTGTTAACGTCTCAGATCATGGAAGAGGTTCTTCCGATTTCTCCTTCCAACATCGCCGCTATTTCCGGTCCGAGTTTCACCAAAGAGGTCTGTCAGCACCATCCGACCGCCGTTTCGCTTGCGGCCAGGAACCACGACCTCGCCGTCCAGCTCCAGCCTCTTTTTACCACGTCCTACTTCAAGGCATTTACAACGACGGACATCATCGGCGTGCAACTCGGCGGAGCGCTCAAGAATGTGATTGCGCTGGCCGCGGGGGGCGCCGACGGCCTGGGCTTCGGCTCTAACACGCGCGCCGCCCTTATTTCAAGGGGACTGGCCGAGATAACCCGTCTCGGCCAAGCTCTGGGCGCCGACCCGAAGACGTTCTCCGGCTTGTCCGGGCTGGGCGACCTGATCCTGACCTCGACGGGATCCCTGAGCCGGAACCGAACGGTCGGTTATCAAATCGGACTTGGAAGGAAGCTTTCCGAAATCCTGAAAGAAATGAACATGGTTGCGGAAGGCGTTCAGACTACCCGGGCCGCTCATCACCTGGCTCAAAAACACGGCGTCCGGATGCCGATCGTCCAACAGGTTTATTCCGTCCTGTTCGAAGACAAGGATCCACGTCGGGCCGTAACGGATTTGATGGAAAGCACCGCGGGCGATGAAATCCGTTAATCGGAGCCGTCCCCGGGTGTATTTTCGTCTGCCCGGCCTCTTTCTACCCATGAAAGGAGCATGCGCTTGACCACCCTGATGCTCTTCAGCCTGCTGGGGGGTGTCGCCTTTTTGCTCCACGGTCTTCAATGGGCCGGCGACGGCCTGCAGGGACTCGCCGGCGCTCGGCTCCGGTCGATCCTGTCCACCTTCACCCAAAACCGCTTTCTCGGACTGGCGACCGGCGCATTCATCACGGCCGTGATTCAGAGCAGCAGCGCGACCACGGTGATGTTGGTCGGTTTTACCAGCTCCGGCCTGATGACGCTTTCCCAGACGGTTTCGCTCATCCTCGGTGCCGATATCGGCACCACCTTTACCGTTCAGCTGATCGCTTTCCAGATCAGCGATTATGCGCTGGCCGTGCTCGCCATCGGATTCGCCCTTTACTTCTTCGGCAAACAGCACCGGATCAAATTGATCGGCACGGTCCTTTTTGGGTTCGGACTGATCTTTTTTGCCTTAAAACTTCTTTCGGACGGCATGGCCCCGCTCAAGGACAACGATCTGGTTCGTCAGGTCTTGTCCGGCGTCGGCGACGCTCCGGTCTGGGGCATCCTGATCTCGGCCGTCCTAACCGCGCTCCTCTCCAGCAGCGCCGCCACCATCGGGATCGCGATCGCTTTCGCGACGCAGGGACTGATGCCGCTGGCCTCGGCCATCCCCATCATGCTGGGGGCCAATGTCGGAACATGCGCCACGGCCTGGGTGGCCAGCATCGGAACCACCGCCGAGGCCCGGCGCGTGGCCATGGCGCATATTCTGTTCAAACTTCTGGGCGTGGTCCTGCTCTTGCCGTTCCTTCAGCCGTTTGAAGGTTTCATCGGGCAGACGTCCGAAAACATCGTGCGGCAGATCGCGAACGCCCATACCCTGTTTAATCTCGGGATCGCGCTTCTTTTCCTCCCGTTCACGGTTCCCTTCGCCCGGCTCGTCGCCTGGCTGGTTCCCGACAAACCTTCGGTGGAAGAAACCTCTCGGCCGAAGTACCTGGACCCCCATGTCCTGGACACGCCCGCCCTGGCCATGGGGCAGGCCACGCGGGAGGCCTTGCGGATGTCGGATATCGTTCGGGATATGTACCGGGAAACGATCCGGGTTTTCACCGAGGATAACCAGGAAATTCTGGAGCAGATCGAACGGAAAGACGACTGGGTCGATACGCTCAACCGGGAGATCAAGCTCTACCTTACCAAGCTTTCCGCGAAATCGCTGACGCAGGAACAATCGGGACGCGAGGTGGATCTTTTGACGCTGACCAGCGATCTGGAAACGATCGGCGACATCATCGACCGGAATTTGATGGAGCTGGCCAAGAAAAAAATCTACAAGGGTCTTCGATTTTCCGATCAAGGACTGAAGGAGATTATCGGGCTTCACACCCGGGTCGGGCAAAACCTGGAACGAGTGCTTTCGGCGTTTGCAAGCCACGATCCGGAACTGGCCCAGCGGGTCATTCAGGCCAAGGATGAAGTCAAACATCTTGAACGCGAGCTCCGGGCCGCGCATATCCAGCGGTTGCGCGCCGGCCTGGCGGAATCGATCGAGACCAGCGCGATCCATCTCGACATCCTGACCAATCTGGTCCGGATCAACCACCATGTCACCAGCATCGCGTATCCCATTGTCGAGGAAAAATAAACGAGGGAGCCCAACCCCCCATGACAGACGTATGTAGATGCATCGATATCCAGCGAGCAACGCGAGCGGGAGAGGGAGGCTCCGTCCACGGAGGAGGCGACGTGAGCCCTTATAATCGGTCATGAATTTGCAAGACACGCGGAAATTGCTGGGGCGGGTAAAAAGAGGAACCCTCTCGGTGGATGCGGCCGTGAAACGGCTTCGGCATCTTCCTTATGAACCGCTGGGGTTTGCGGCCATCGACCACCACCGCGCGCTACGGCAGGGACATTCGGAGGTGATCTTTTGCGAGGGCAAGCGGCCGGAGCAGATCCTGGCGATCATCCGGCGAATGGTCGCGGTCGACAGTCCGGTTCTGGCCACGCGGGCGACGCCCGGGCTGTTTCAAGCCGTGAAGCGGATCGATTCGAGAGCGGTCTATCACGATCCGGCCCGCGCGATCACCATCCAAACCCGGAATCGGCCTCGACGGCCGCGGCGCTCGGAAGCGACGGCGGGGGTTCTGATCCTCACCGCCGGGACGGCGGATATCCCGGTGGCCGAGGAGGCGAAGGTGACCCTGGAGTTTCTCGGCCGGCGCATCGAAACCGTCTACGATGTGGGCGTGGCCGGACTTCACCGTCTTTGGGACCGGCGTGCCCGCATCGAGGCGGCCTCCGTACTGATCGTCGTGGCCGGAATGGACGGCGCCCTGGCCAGCGTGGTCGGCGGCTGGATGGACAAACCGATCGTGGCCGTGCCGACCAGCATCGGGTACGGCGCCAGTTTCGGTGGCGTGGCCGCGCTGCTGACCATGCTCAACTCCTGCGCCGCCGGCGTGGCGGTCGTGAACATCGACAACGGGTTCGGCGCGGCGGTCCTGGCGCACCGAATGATGGACATCGGCGGGGCCCGACGGTAGGGGTCCGTTAACGACGACGTATTGCTTCATCGGATCATGCGAGGGAATATGAAGATTGCGTATTTCGACTGTTTCTCGGGAGTCAGCGGCGATATGATTCTGGGGGCGATGGTGGATTCGGGACTTGAACTTTCCCGTCTCAAAGAGCGACTGAACCAGCTTCCCCTCAAGGGGTTTGAGCTCAAGACCCGCTCGGCCCAGCGGGGACCTTATATCGGAACCAAAGTGGATGTGATCGTCCAACCTCAAAAGCAAAAATCCTATGAGATTCGCGAACTGGAAAATGTCATCCGTCACAGCCGGCTTGACGACTCGACCAAAAAAACGGTCGGCGCGATTTTGGAACGATGGATCAAGGCCGAGATCAAGGCCCACGGCTCGGCCAAGGGCCTGCGTTTCCAGGCCGATCAGGCCATCGACCTTCTGATCGATATCGTCGGCTGCGTTCTGGGTTTGAGCCTGATGGGGATTGACGAGGTGATGGCCTCCTCGTTGAATCTGGGCAGCGGCCTGGTCAACGTCCACGGGCAAAAAGTTCAGGTTCCGGCTCCCACCACCGTGGAGCTGGTCCGGGGGTTTACGGTCTATTCCAGCGGGCCCCAGCAGGAATTGACCACGCCGACCGGCGCGGCGATCATCACGACGCTCGTCACCACCGGCGGACCTTTTCCCGAAATGCGCCTCCAGAAAGTCGGCTACGGCGCGGGCAGCCACGAATTCAACAACTGGTCGAACATGCTCCGGATGCTGGTGGGGGAATCCCACCAGACAACCCATGCGGACCGGATGATTCTGCTGGAAACCAACATCGACGATCTTAATCCCCAGGTGTATGAACACTTGATGGAACGGCTTTTCGCGGCCGGCGCGCTCGATGTTTATCTGACGGCCATCACGATGAAAAAGGGACGTCCGGGCATTCTGTTGAGCGTGTTGGCCGAACAGCACCAGGCCGCGGCCCTCTCGGAGATCGTGTTTCAGGAAACCACCACGTTGGGAGTCCGGCAGATCGACGTCCAGCGTCGTAAATTGCCGCGCGCTTCCCAGAAAGTCGAAACCCGTTTCGGCCCGGTGCAGGTCAAGGTCGTCACCCGGTCCGGCGGGCAGCAAAAACGACTCCCGGAATACCAGGACTGCAAACGGATTGCCCAGGAAACCGGTTTGCCGCTCCGGCAAATCATGGATGAACTGGAAGAAACGCTCAACCCGGTTTCCCGCGCGCCCCGATCCGGTCCGGCCGGAGGCTCTTCGTGACCGGACTGTTGTTGTCGGGGCTCCTGATTATTTTGGGAGGGGCCTACCTCTTTACGAACGGCGCGGAATGGGTCGGGAAACGGCTGCACTTCTCGGAAGGCGTGGTGGGAAGCGTGCTGGCCGGGGTGGGCACGGCCATGCCGGAAACCATGGTCCCGTTCACGGCGATTTTCTTCGGCCACGGCGAAACCCGAGAGGCGGTCGGCGTCGGCGCGATTCTCGGGGCGCCCTTCATGTTGACGAGCCTCGTTTTCCCCATTCTGGGGTTCGCCGTTCTCTTTTTGTCCTCGATGGGAAAACGGAAGACAGCCCTCCTCCTCAACGCGCCGCTGGTCCGGATCGATCTGGGGTTTTTCCTGACCGGGTATGGGATCGCCTTGCTGATGGCCCTGCTCCCGCTCGAAGAATCCGAGCGGTGGATTCATTATGCCGCCGCCGCGACCCTGGTCGGACTGTACATTTATTATTTGAGCCGCTTGCTCGTCAAACACGGGCGCGTCTCGGAAGACCTGGAACCGCTGATCTTTTCCCGGGGCCTGACCCGAAACCGGGACAACCCGCCTACGGTTCTGATCCTGTCCCAGGCGGCCCTGGGCTTCGGCCTGGTCCTCGGCGGCGCGCACTTCTTCGTCGAAGGCATGCAAGGGCTGTCCCTCGCGATCGGAATGAACCCTCTCATCTTGTCGCTGATCCTCACCCCGATCGCCACGGAGCTCCCCGAATGTTTTAACAGCCTGATCTGGATCGCGCGAAAAAAAGATTCGCTGGCCGTCGCCAACATCACGGGGGCGATGGTTTTTCAAAGCACCTTTCCCGTCTCGGTCGGATTGATCGGAACGCCCTGGCACCTGGACCGATGGGGGCTGACCAGCGCCGGGCTTGCGATCCTGGCCGCCTTTATGCTATATGGTATAATTCTATTCTGGAACCGCTGGCGGCCCGTTCATTTGATCGGCTGCGCGGTCTTTTACGTCGCGTACATCCTGTACGTGTTTGGGTGACACCCCCCGTTCAGAAAACCCGATCCGGGCGCAAAAGGGCGCGGGAAAGGTTGAACCGTTGGAACCGGTAACGATCCTCATCGCGGATGATGAGCCCTATATCGTCCGATCCCTGTCGTATATTCTCCAACGGGAGGGCATTCCCTTCGCCGTCGCAACGGACGGCCAGGAAGCGCTGCAGAAGGTCCGACAACATCGGCCGAAAATCTTTTTCCTCGACATCATGATGCCGAAAAAATCGGGGTTTGAAGTCTGCGCCGAGGTGAAGAAAGACCCCGCGCTTCGCTCGACCCACATCATCATGCTGACCGCCAAAGGACAGGAAGAAGACAAACAAAAAAGTCTGACGGCCGGGGCCAACGAATACATCACCAAGCCGTTCAGCCCCCGGCAGGTCCTGGCTCGCGTGCGGGAACTCCTCGGTCCCGCGACAGGCGCATAGTGTGGATCCCTTACGGATATTCAAAAGCGTCAGGACCAAGATCACCGTTTTAATTCTCGGCGTCGGCCTGCTGGTGGTCCTGATGGGCCTCTCCGTGACCTACGGGGTCGCCCGCAACCATTTGCAAAACACCATCGGCGCGCAGTACCGCGAGTTGGCCCTGGAAACCGGCCAGAAAGTTCAACTCATCATCGAGGCCAATGTCCAGGAGATCACGGTGCTGGCCCTCTCCTCCGATATCCGGAGCAGCGTCGAGTCGGCGAACGCCGTCTATTCCAAAAAACGCTTGAGCGAGGCCGACGTCCGGAAGCGGATCGAGACCGTCGTCGCTTTGTGGAAGCGGAGCCAAGGCGCGGAGGACCCCTTCGTCCGCGGATTTCTGGCCAACCCCGCCTCCGGGTTGATCCACGGCTTTCTTCAAGACCCCGATGAACGTTCCGAGCACTTCTCGCTCATCGTGACGGATCAACGGGGGCTGCTCGTGGGTGCGGATGCGAAGCCCGCCCGGGTCTTCTACGGAGACGAGGTCTGGTGGCAGGCCGCCTTCAACGGGGGCCGCGGCAGCACGTACATCTCGGACGTCAAGCTGCTTGAGGAGCCCGTCGAAGGATCCGAAAAAGTTTACACGATCACGATGGCCGTCCCCGTCACCGACGCCACGGGCCGACGGGCCATCGGCGTCATCAAGACCGATCTCCGGATCAAGGAGTTTTTCGAGGCCGTCACCCAGGTCCATCTGGCCAAGTCGGACCATACCATGCTCGCCAGCTCGGACGGCAGCCTGATTTTCTGCCCGATCTTTCTGGTCCGAAACCATACGCTTCAGCCCGCCCTGATGCGGGCCATCTTTAAAGACGAAGCAGGGTGGGCGATCACGCGGGCCGACGTCCATTACGGCGGGACGAACACCATCGACGGGTTTGCGCCGGTTCCGGTCGCGTCGGACATCCATCCCGCCAGTTTCAACGGAAACCGGTGGTATATCTTCACCAGCCAGAATCCGGCCGAGACCTATGCCCCCATCAATACCTTGCTGAACTGGATCCTCCTCACGGGCGGCTCGGGGGCCGTGCTGCTGCTGGTTCTGGGACTCCGCGCGGCCAATTACGTCGTCCGGCCCTTGCAGGACCTCCGGCAGGGCGTCAAATTGATCGGGTTTGGAAACCTGAATCACCGTCTGGCGATTCGGACCGGGGATGAAATCCAGGAACTGGCGGACGAATTCAACGAGATGGCGTTCAAGCTGCAGACCGCCTACACCCACCTGGAACAGAAGGTCGCGGAACGAACTGAACAATTGGCGGCGGTCAACAAAATCACCCGGACGATCAGTTCCAAACTCAACATGATCGAGATCTTCGACTCGATCTGCGACGAGGCGAATAAATTGCTGGACTACGACCGGATCAGTCTCTCGCTGCTCGACGACCACCGGCAGCAGATCGCGTTCCGGCTGGTCCGGATGAAAAACGAGGCCACCGTGGTTCACGACCGTCCGCGGTCCAGGACCGGGACGGTCATCGGACGGGTCGTGGAATCCAAACGGCCCTTTATTCGCGCGGACGTCCGCGAGGCTTCCGAATTCGTCGAAGACCGGCTCCTCCGGAACGAGGAACTGCGGTCCTACATCGTCGTGCCCCTCGTGGCCCAGAACCAATCGATCGGAACGCTGAACCTGGCCGGCCGTCGCCCGGGGACCTATACCGATCGAACCCTGGAGATCCTGATCCCGATCGCCGAGCAGCTGGCGATCGCCGTTGAAACGATCCGCCTGTTCCAGGAGACGAAGAAACTCGATCAGCTGAAGTCGGACTTCGTCTCCAAAGTCTCTCACGAGCTCCGGACCCCCCTGACCTCGATCAAGGGGTTCGCCGAGATCCTGCTGTCCTACGAGGACGTGGATCCCAAAACCCGGCAGGAATTTATTTCTATCATCAACGAAGAGAGCGAGCGGCTGACCCGCTTGATCAACGACATCCTCGACATCTCGAAAATCGAGGCCGGCAAACTCGAATGGCATATCCAGCCCCTTTCACCGTCCGAGATCGTGGTCCACACCGTGAAATCCGTCCGGGCCGTGGCGCTGGAAAAGAACCTTCCCATCCTGATCGACGTTCCCGAAAACCTTCCGAAGATTCGGGGGGACCGGGACCAGCTCATCCAGGTGATGGACAACCTGCTGGGAAACGCCATCAAGTTTTCGAGCGGCGGTCACATCACCGTTCAGGGGGCGCAGGAAGACGGCGCGGTCCGGATCTCGGTCATCGACACCGGGATCGGGATCCCGGCCGAGGACCTCCAGAAGATCTTCGATAAATTTCACCGGCTCGGCGACACCCGGAGCGGCAAACCGAGAGGCACCGGCCTGGGGCTCTCCATCTGCCGCGAAATCATCCTCCATCTGGGCGGACGCATCTGGTGCGAGAGCCAGCCGGGGAAGGGCAGCCGTTTTCATTTCACGGTTCCCGTTTGGCGCGAAGGCCTCCCCGACGGCCCGCCGGACCCGGAACAGCCGGAGGCTTCCCCGAGCCGCGATTCGGGCCGAACCATCCTGTCGGGCGACGCATGACGGCCCCCCTTCTAAAAATTCCGGACCTGATCCATGCCGAACGCTTGAGGAAGTTCATCGACCGATCGACGGACGCGTGCCGCGGTTCGGTCTCCATCCTCGACGCGAACGGACAGCCGGTCCCGGCCGAGGGAAGCCCGCCTCCCGCCGAGCTCCGCGGCGACCCGGACTTTGTGCGGCAGGTCTTGAACGAAAAAAATGAAGACCGCATCCTCCGGCATTCAAGGTTCCCGCTGTACGCCGCGCCCCTGCTCTGCCAGGGCGCCTGCGTCGGACTGCTCCTCATCCGCTTCCCGACGGACTCCGACGATCCGACGGTCCGCGCGCGGCAGGAACGGGACTTTCGGCCGATCCGGGACCATCTCCGGGATCTTCTGGACACGGGATACGAGCTGCTCAACCTCTCGTCCGAGATCGTCCGCAATTATGAAGAACTGTCGCTTTTGTACGACCTGTCGCTGAAGCTGAGCGCTCAATCCGACCCGGAACGCATCGGCCGGATCGTGGCCGACGAGGTCCAGTCCGTCCTCCCCGCGCAAAACCTGTCCATCCTGATGGTCGACGCCCAAACCGGCGCGCTCGATTCCAGGATCGCGATCGGCCGCGACGGCCGCCGCCACCCTCCGTATCGGATCGAGCCGGGCCGGGGGATCGCGGGACGGGTCGTCCGGACCGGCCAGCCCCTGATCGTCTGCGACGTCGGACAGGATCCCGGGTTCGTCCCGGTGAGTTACCCGATCACGTCGTTGATGAGCGTTCCGATGATGCTGGGCCGGAAAACGCTGGGGACGATCGACATCAGCGACAAGCTGGACGGGAAGGAGTTCAGCACCTACGATTTGAAGCTGATTCAGGCGATCGCGGCCGAGGCCGCCGTGGCGCTCGAAAACGCGCGGCTCTTTGCCGAGGTCAAGGACCTCTTCCTGAGCACGGTCAAATCGCTCGTGATGGCGATCGACGCCAAGGACCCGTACACGCACCTGCATTCCCTGCGGGTCTCCGAGGTCTCCGCCATCCTGTCGGACGAGCTCGGCCTCCCGCCGCCGGACGTGGAGCAGATCAAGCTGGCCGCGTTGCTTCACGACGTCGGCAAGATCGGCGTTCCGGAAAAGGTGCTCCTCAAACCGGGCAAACTTTCCCCGGCCGAATGGGCGGAAATCAAACGGCATCCCCTGCACAGCGTCCATATTCTGGAGCAGGTGAAGCAATTTTCACACATCCTCCAATGGGTCCGGCATGAACATGAACATTACGACGGCAGCGGTTACCCGGACGGCCTCGTCGGCGGGGCCATCCCTCTCCCCAGCCGGATCATCGCCGTGGCGGACGCTTTCGACGCCATTACATCGGACCGGTATTATCGGAAGGGCAGCCCGGAGGACGCCGCGGTCGAAATCATCCAGAAGGAGGCCGGCATCCAGTTCGACCCGGAGGTGATCCGCGCGTTCGTGTCCGCCCACCGAAAGGGCCGCTTCGGCGGATTGCCGACCTAAGGGAACGGGCCGCCGCGCACACATCCATGCCGACTCGAGATCGCAAAGTCCGAAACGTCCTCTGGTTCATCCTGGTTTTGAACCTCCTCGTCGCCGCGGCCAAACTGGTCTACGGTCAATGGACCGGCGCCCTCAGCATGTGGGCCGACGGCCTGCATTCGGTGTTCGACGGGGCCTCGAACGTGATCGGGCTGGTCGGCATGTGGGCCGCGGCGCATCCGCCGGACGAGGCGCATCCCTACGGCCACCGGAAGTTCGAAACGTTCGCCGCCTTCGCGATCTCGGTTTTTCTTTTTCTGGCCTGTTTCCGGATCCTGGAGAGCAGCTACGCCCGCCTGACCGATCCGAGCGTTCCGACCGTGACCTGGGTCAGCTTCGCGGTGATGCTGGCCACCCTGGGAATCAATCTGGCGGTGACGCGCTATGAACAGAGACGGTCGACCGAGCTGAAGAGCGAGATTCTTCATGCCGATTCGATGCACACCTTGAGCGACGTGTATTCCTCCCTCTCCGTCCTGATCGGCCTCGCGGCCGTGCGGATGGGCTGGCCCGTCCTGGACCCGATCATGGCCGTCGTGATCGCGGGCTTCATCGGAAAAACGGGGTTTCAGATCCTGTTCGAGTCCTCCCGCGTCCTAAGCGACGCCTCCTGCGTCGACCCCGCCCGGGTCCGGGAAATCGTGCTGCGGATCCCGGGCGTGAAGTCCTGCCACAGCATCCGAACGCGGGGGCTCGAGAACCACGTCTTCGTGGACTGCCATATTCAAGTCCAGCCGGACATGACGGCCGAGCGGGCCCACGTCCTCGTGCACGGCATCGAGGACCTGATCAAGAAGGAGATGACGGAGGTGGTGGACGTCGTCATCCATGTCGAGCCCGATGCGGAACATGGCATACATTAATATGCGGGGACCCGTGCAACGATATACAAGATCGGGCGCGCGATGAAGCCGATGATCGCCATCACGATGGGGGATCCGGCCGGCATCGGCCCGGAGATCATCGTCAAGGCGTTTTCGAAACCGCTCGTGAACCGGATCGAGCGCGCGGGCCGCTTCGTGGTCGTCGGGGATCGCGGCGTTCTGGAAAAAACCGCGCGGCGGATTAAACACGCCCCCGGACTCCGGGCCGTTCCCGATCCCGAGGCGGTCCGCGCCGCCCAAAACGTACTGAGCGTCATCGACCTGAAAAACGTCGACCTCCGGCGCCTGGCCGTCGGCCGGCCGGGGGCGGCGGGCGGACGGGCGGCCGTCGGGGCGATCCGGACGGCGGTCGAGCTGGCCCTCGCCCGGCGGGTCGCGGCGATCGTCACGGCCCCGATCAGCAAGGAGGGATTGCACGCGGCGGGATATCCCTTTCCGGGCCATACCGAATTGTTGGCCGAGCTGACGGGAAGCCCCGCGGTCGGCATGCTGATGGCGGCGAATCTGCCGAAAACGATCCGTCCGCGCCTTGCGCCTCAACTGCGCATCCTGCTGGCCACGACGCACGTGGCGATTCGCGACCTGCCGGAGCGTCTGACGCGGGAATGCGTCGAGACGGCGATCCGGCTGGCCCACGACGCGGCCGTCCGCTATTTCGGCCTCCGCCGTCCCCGCCTCGCCGTGGCCGGCCTGAACCCGCACGCGGGGGAGGCGGGGCTGTTCGGACGCGAGGAATTCGAGACGATCGGGCCGGCGGTCGAGCAGGCGCGGCGCGACGGCCTTCCGGTCGCCGGCCCCTTTCCGGCCGACAGCCTGATCCGCCGCGCCGTCGAAGGGAAGTACGACCTCGTCGTCGCGATGTATCACGACCAGGCCCTGATCCCGATCAAGCTCCTGGGCTTCGGCCGCGCCGTGAACGTCACGGTCGGCCTCCCTTTCGTCCGTACCTCGCCGGACCACGGGACGGCCTACGACATCGCCGGAAAGGGGGTTGCCGATCCGAGCAGCCTGATCGAGGCGATCCGGCTGGCCGCGGCGCTGGCGAAAAAAAGAAAGATCGGGCGGGCGCCTCATCCCTTCGCTTGATGAACGAGTCGCGCCGATCGTGCTTTTTCATCCATGGTCGGCCGTTCGACGACCTGACGTTTGATGCCGCTTGATTGAATGAGGGTCCGCTGTTCTACGGTGAACAGGACGATTTTAAAGCGGGCGGGTGGCCGGAGGCGGGGCGCCCCATCCGCCCGGAACGGATGACCCCCGCCGGGCGGGGACGGCAGGCCCTCCCGGAAAGATAAACGGAGTGAGGACGGACGGGGCTGCCGCAGGACAGGACCCGCCCCCTTGTAATTTCATGATGAGATCCAAACGCAAAGCGCTCGGGCAGCACTTTCTGCACGACCGGAACATCGTCCGCAAAATCCTCGCGCTGGCCGATCTTCGGCCCGGCGAGAGCGTCATCGAGATCGGACCCGGCCGCGGGATACTGACGCGCGCCCTCGCCGACACGGGCGCGGCGGTCTACGCAATCGAGATCGATCGCTCCCTGTACGAGCCGCTCCAAAAAGCGTTCGCGTCCGACATCCGGATCATCCATGCCGACGCGTTGACATACGCGTACGAAGACCTCCCCGCGCCCTTTGCCGTCGTGGCCAATCTCCCCTATGCCGTCTCCACCCCGCTGCTGTTCCGCCTGCTGGAGCTGCGCTCGCGCGTCAGCCGGATGGTCCTGATGCTTCAATTGGAAGTGGCGCGGCGAATCACGGCCGCACCCGGCACAAAGGACTACAGCCCCCTGTCCGTCGGCGCGCAGTTCTACGCCGATCCCCGCCTGGAATTCGTCGTGCCCCGCGGCTGCTTTAGACCACCCCCGCGCGTCGACTCGGCCGTCGTGAGCCTGCGAGTCCGTCCCGCGCCGCGCGCGGCCGTCAAGGATGAAGCGTTTTTCTTCCGGGTCGTGCGCGGCGGCTTCGCCCATCGCCGCAAATCGCTCCGCAACGCGCTCAAGGACGCCGGCTTCACGAACGAAGCCGTCGAGCGCGCGCTCCCCGCCGTCTCAAACACGTCCCAAAACCCGCAGCGCCGCGCCGAGACGCTCTCGATCGAAGAATTCGCCCGCCTCGCCGACGCGCTGTTCGATCCAATCCAATGATCATCGCCGTTCTTGTTCTTTCCATCCGTTTTTAGTACAATCCGGCTTGCTATCCTGCCACGTTTTGTTCCGTCGTTTATTATGCCCTTTCATCCGTACGCCTACACGGTGCCGTGCCGGGGAAAAATAGAGAATTTTGAACCTCCACCCCGGCGGCCAAAAGGACCACTATATTCGATCTGCGTCATTATATATATAGCGGCCGGGGACCAAAGGGGAAAACCTATTCGTTCTTTTAAGCCCCATAGAATGAGGATCAGATCTTGAAATATTATTTTGATTGCGCGACGGTTAGGATAATGCTGTTTTCTCCGTCCTCGCGCGCGCCGGGCCGGGATGCTTTCGATCGAAGTTTCCGCCCGCCCCGCCGATAAACTGTTTGTATTTCCCTCTGAACTGTGATAACTTCGGTAGTGAAATGGCTGAGGCAATCCGATCGGAAAACCGTCGTCACGAGATTCTGGGCGTCCTCTTTCTGGCCGTCGGTCTGTTGTTGTTGGTCAGCCTGATCTCGTACGATCCGCTGGACCCTTCCTTCAGCTCGATCGCATCCAATCCCTCCGTCCATAACCTTGCCGGGAAGGCGGGCGCCTATCTGTCCGACGCGCTTTTTCAGATCATCGGCGGAAGCGCCTACCTGCTGGCGATCGGCAGTTGCGCGGTCGGCTGGCGGAAGCTGCTGTCCCGGCCGATTCCCTTCCATCGCTTAAGAATCGCCGGTTTCACCTTGCTCTTGGTCTCGTCGACGACCCTTCTGGACCTTTTATGGACCGGCCTGCCCTCGCTCACGGGCGGCCGGATTCTGGCCGGCCACGCGGGCGGCTTGTTCGGAAAATGGACGGCCGACTGGCTTTCGGGATATTTCGCCCCGGTCGGCGCCTACATCCTGGTGACGGCCGCCGTGCTTCTGTCGCTCATTCTGACCACATCGCTTTCCCTTTTCACCCTGGCGGAACGGGCACGCGACGCCGTTCGGACGATCGCCCGGCACTCCCGGCGCTTGGTCGAAGCGGCCCGGACCGCGCTGACCATCCATCAGGAGCAGTCCCGCCGTTGGAAAACCGAGACGAAGATCCGTCAGAAATGGCCGCTCCAGAAACCCAAAATCGTCGACACGCCCCCGCCGCCGAAGGCGCCCCCGAAACAGGCGGACCTGCCCTTCATGAAGGAAACGGGCGATTTTGAACTGCCCCCGCTGAGCCTCCTCAATAACCCGCCCGGTTCGGCCAGTCGGATTTCAAAGGAGGAGCTGCTCGCGAATTCCCAGATCCTGGAAAAGAAACTGCTGGACTACGGGATCGAAGGCCGCGTGACGCAGGTCCATCCGGGCCCGGTCGTCACGATGTACGAGTTCGAGCCGGCGGCCGGCGTGAAAGTGAACCGCATCGTCAATCTGTCCGACGACCTCGCGCTGGCGATGCGGGCCATGAGCGTCCGGATCGTGGCCCCCATTCCGGGTAAATCCGTCGTCGGAATCGAGATCCCCAACACCCACCGGGAGGACGTCTATCTCAAGGAGATCCTGACCGCCGAGCCCTTTACGACGACGCAATCCAAGCTGACCCTCGCGCTGGGCAAGGATATCTTCGGCGTCCCGGTCGTCGCGGACCTGGCCGGCATGCCCCATCTTCTGGTGGCCGGCGCGACCGGTTCCGGCAAAAGTGTCGCGCTCAACACCATGGTCTTAAGCCTCCTGTACTCGGCCACGCCCGAGGAAGTCAAGTTCATCATGATCGATCCCAAGCTGCTGGAGCTCTCGGCCTACGACGGCATCCCGCATCTTCAAACCCCCGTGCTCGTCCGGGCGAAGGATACCCCGAGGGTCTTTCAACGCTTGGTCGCCGAGATGCAGCACCGCTACCGCCTCCTGGCCGAGGCCGGCGCGCGGAACATCGAGAGCTACAACAAGAAGATCCGGGAGCTTGCGGCCGCGGGAAAGCCGCGGCCGGCGAGGGAAACGACGGCGGTCGAACCCGACGAGGCCTCCGACGCCGTGCTCTCCCGGCCCGGTGCGCCGCTGCCCTACCTGGTCGTGATCGTGGACGAGCTGGCGGACCTGATGCTGGTCGCGTCGCGGGAGATCGAAGACTCGATCACGCGCCTGGCCCAGATGGCCCGCGCGGCCGGCATCCACCTGATCGTGGCCACCCAGCGCCCCTCCGTCGATGTTCTGACCGGCCTGATCAAGGCGAATTTCCCCGCCCGGATTTCATTCCAGGTCGCCTCCAAGACCGACTCGAGAACCATTCTGGACGCCAACGGCGCCGAAGAACTGCTGGGACGGGGCGACATGCTCTTTTTGGCGCCGGGAACGGGCCGGATCACCCGCATCCACGGAGCCTACGTTTCCGAGAGCGAGATCCGCGCGGTCGTGGATCACGTCAAGTCGCAAGGGAAGCCGAACTACATCGACCTCGCGCCCCCCGCCGAGGGCGGTGGAAGCGAGACCGGCGACCCGGAGGCGAACGAACGGGATGCCTTGTATGAAAAAGCGGTCGAGATGGTCGTCACCTCCGGCGCGGCCTCGGCCTCCCTGATTCAACGACGGCTCCGCGTCGGCTACCCCCGGGCGGCCCGGATGATCGAGATGATGGAGGAGGACGGGATCGTCGGACCGGCCTCGGGCGGAAAACCGCGGGAGGTCTTGAGCCGGGGGAACGAGCCGGTCGGATGAAGCGCGCCGTCGTGAGGAACTATTGGGCCGTCGTCCTAACATTGATCGGGCTTTTTGAACTGTCCGGCCGCGCCGCCGCCGCGACCCTCCCGCCCGACGAGAACGCCCTGACCGAGACGGTCCGGAAGATCCAGGCCGCGTACGAACGGACCTCGGATTGGAAGGCCGACTTCGAACAAACCACGCGGATCGAGGGCTTCGACGCGCCGATCGCCTCGCGCGGGAAACTGTACATTAAAAAACCGGATAAACTGCGGTGGGAATACCTCGAGCCGAACCGGAACCAGATCGTGGTGAATGAACAAAAGATCTGGATTTACACGCCGGAACAAAAACAGGCGATCGTGAGCCCTTTTTCCGAAATTTCCGATTCCCAATTGCCGCTCCATCTCCTCAGCGGCGTCGGTCGGCTGGACCGCGACTTCAGCGTGCAGTGGACCGATCCCGCCGGGGCCGGGTCCGCGAAGCCGCCCTCGCTGACCTTGATCCCCAAAGACCCCCGGACGGGCCTGACCAAGCTGTGGGTGGAGGTGGACCCGGGAACTTATTTCATCACGCGGCTCACCTTGTTTGAAACCAACGGGAACCGCTCGCAGTTCCGCTTCGCGGGGATCCGAAACGATACGGGATTGAAGGACCGGTTTTTCGTCTTTACGCCTCCGAAGGACGTGGTGGTCGTTGAATCGCCCCTCCGCAAGCCGTGACGGACGTTCCGCGCAAGAAAGGCTTCGGAGAACGGATGGAGGTTCTTCCATGGGTCGACCGGAACGGAAAACGGGACTGCGCCGGAAACTGGTCTGGGCCACCGTATTTGTGGGCATTCTGCCCGTCGTCCTGGGCCTGGTCTTAACCTACCTCAAAGGGACGGAAGAACTCCGAAAAGCCCTGGGCGTAAATTTCGCGGGGCTGGCGCGCGAAGCCGCGAACAAATCCGATCTACTGATCAGCCGGAAGATGGAGGAATTGACCAAGGCCGCGGCCGACCCGGCGGTCATCGAGGCCGTTTTGCGGGCCAGCCCAACCGATCGCGGATCGTCGGAGCCGGCCGTTCAGGAAAGCATGGACCGCATCCTCTCCAACCCGGCGTCGGCTTCCTTGGCAAAGGCTTTGACGCTCCAGGAAGGCGTCGCCTCCCGCGTCGCGCTGTACGCCGCCGACGGCCACGGCGCGCTCGTGGCCAGCGTCAACGATCGTCCGCCCCTGCGTTCGTCGGAGACGCCCGAATGGAAGGCGATCTTCTCCGACGGACACGGCCGGCCTTACATCGGCAATCTTTATCGCGACTCCGGAAGCGACCGCTTCCTGGTCGATATCGGCGTCCCCGTTCTGGACCCCTCCACCGGCGGGGCGCTCGGGGTCCTGATCCTGGTCAGCGACGTCAAGGAGCTTTTCAAGACGCGAATCGAAGAGGTCCGCTTCGGCCGGACGGGCCATGCCATGCTGATCGACGGCAACGGCCGCGTTCTGATCTGCCCGATCCTGCCGACCGGCATGCACGTCACCGACCCCCAGCTCCTGCAGGTCATCACGGGAACGCGCCAACCCGGCTGGGCCCTGGTCCGCAACGACGCGCACGGCGGGACAGACTCGATCATCGGCACGGCCCCCCTCGACCGTGCCAATCAAATCCTGACCCAATCCGGCTCGGCCGCCTGGTACGGTTTCACCCGGCAGGACCCCAAGGAACTGTACGCGCCCGTCCATGCCCTTCTGATCTATGTTGCGGTTTGGAGCGTGCTTCTCGTCGGTTTAATGGTTCTTCTGGCCCTCGCCGTCTCCAAGCGGATGGTCCGGCCGGTGCGCCTGCTGCACGAAGGCGCCGAATTGATCGGCCGGGGCAACCTCGGCCACCGCCTCAAGATCGAGACGAACGACGAAATCGAACAACTGGCGGAGGAGTTCAACCGGATGGCCGTTCATCTCGAAGAATCCTATTCCGGCCTCGAACAGCGGGTGGCGGACCGGACGAAGGAGTTGACCGCGTTGAACACCATTGCGCTCACCGTCAACCGCTCCCTGGATCTTCAGGAAATCCTGGACTCGACCTTGGAAAAAATCCTGGACGTGATGCATGTCGAGGCCGGGATGATCCACGCCTGGGACGCCGCGCAAGGCCGCTCGTTTCTGAAAGCCCACCGGGGACTCTGGAAGGACGGGGTCCCGCCCGCGGCCGGGATCGAATCCCGCGACTCCCTCTCCGGAAAAGTCGCCCGGACCGGGAAAGCGATCGTGATCGAAGAATCCCAACTCCCGGATTATTCGGACAGCCCGCTGGTTCAAAGGGGATTCCGTTCCATCGTCTGCATCCCGGTGAACAGCAAAAACCGGATGGTCGCCACTTTGACGATCGCCGGCACGGGGCCGCGCCGGGTGAGCCCCTCCGATCTCCAGCTCCTGTCTTCCATCGGGAACCAGATGGGAACCGCCATCGACAACGCCGCGCTGTACGCGCGCGAACGAACGACGGTCGACCAGCTCAAGGAAATCGATCGTCTGAAGTCGGAGTTTCTTTCCAACGTCAGCCACGAGCTTCGCCTGCCGCTGACATCGATCATCGGTTTCTCGGAGCTGTTGTTGGACCGCATCCCGGGAAATCTGTCGGCGGATCAGGACGAGTACATCCGGAACATCCAGGAAAGCGGTTACCATCTGCTGGAGATCATCAACAACCTGCTCAACCTCTCCAAGCTTCGCGCCGGGAAGATGGAGATTCATCTGGAAGCGTTTGATCTGGCCTCCATGATCGACAGCGTCAAACGGACGGTGACGCCGCTGATGGCCAAGAAGGGGGTGAGTCTGGAAACCACGGTCGATCCGGGGGCGACGTCGCTTTACACGGATCAGGGAAAGGTCAAACAGGTTCTGCTCAACCTGTTAAGCAACGCCATCAAGTTCACCCCGGCCGGCGGCGAAATCCGGATCCGGTCGAAACCCGCGACGCTGGACCACCGGCCCGCGGTGGAGATCGCGGTCTCGGACACCGGGATCGGCATCCGCCCGGAGGATCGGACGAAAATTTTCGAAGAGTTCCGACAGCTGGACAATTCCTACTCCCGGGACTATCCCGGAACGGGTTTAGGCCTAACCATCTCGAAACAGTTTCTGGAGCTGATCCACGGACGCATCGACGTCGAAAGCGACTACGGCCGCGGGAGCACCTTCACGATCGTTTTCCCGATGCGGGAGGCGCCGGAAGCGCCGCCGGCTCCCGCCGGGGATAGGCCCGAACCCCGCGCGGTCCAGGCGCCCGCGCTCCCGGTTCCGCCGATGAGGAAGCAACCCTCGGCGCCGGCCGCGACCGGGACCGCTCCCCTGGCGCCGGCCGCCCTGCCCCGCATTCTGGTGGTGGAAGACGACCCCACCGTCGAGAGGCTCCTGACGCTGTACCTGAACCAGGAAGGCTACCATGTCGACCACGCCGCTGGCGGAGAGGAGGCGATGGAAAAAGCGATCCTGCTCAAACCCTTCGCGATCACGCTGGACATCATGCTCCAGCATGAAGACGGGTGGGCCGTGCTGCAGAAATTGAAGCAGCTTCCGGAGACGAAGGACATCCCGGTCGTGATCATTTCCATCATCGAAAACCGGGAGCTGGGGTTCAGCCTGGGAGCCACCGACTACTTTACCAAACCGATCGACCGGAAGGCCCTTCTGGAAAGCCTGAAGAAGCTCAACCTGTCCGCCCGCATCAGCCGCAAGCCGGTCAACATCCTGGTGATCGATGACGACCCGAAAATTCTCCAGTTGATGGCCGCCATCCTGGAGGCCGAAGGCTACGGCGTTCTCAAGGCCCAGCAGGCCGCCGAAGGAATCGATCTGGCGATCGAGGTCCAGCCGGACTTGATTCTCCTGGACCTTCTCATGCCGGATATCGACGGGTTTGAAGCGCTGGAACGACTCAAACTCCATCCCACGGCCAAGAATATTCCGGTGATCATCTTCACGGCGCGAACCTTGACCGAGGAGGACCGGACCCGGCTGAACGCCAAAATTCGCGGCGTGATCCAGAAGGGCAACTCGCTCCGGGAAGCGGTGCTCACCGAGATCCGGAAATTCGAGAAGCTGTATCCCGACAAGGCGCGCATGGTGGACGGTCTGACCGGCCTTTACAACCAGCGCTACCTCCAGAACCGGCTCGCCGACGAGACGAGCCGGGCGCTTCGGATTCAGCTGACCTTCTCCCTGCTCATGATCAATCTGGACCGCTTCCATTCCTTCAACGAACAGCAGGGGGTGGACGCCGGCAACCGGGCGATCCAGGAAACCGCCGAGCTGCTGCGCAAACATACCCGGGCCGCGAACCCGCTTTGCCGCTGCGGCGGAAGCACCTTCGCGATCATCCTGACCGAAACGACCAAGACGTCGGCCGTCCTGGTCGGAGAGAAAATACGCGGAATCGTCGAACAGCATGCGTTCTCGCCGATCGACCCGGCCGACGACCGGGCGGCGCGGGCCCGCCGTTTCACCGTCAGCATCGGCGTGGCCTCCTTCTTTGAAGACGGAGAGACGCCGGAGCAATTGATGGTCCGCGCCAATCAGGCGCTGGACGAGGCCCGATCCCGCGGCGGGAACCGCGTGGCGAAATACACCCAACCGTCGGCCGCGGCGGACCCTTCCGGAGGGATCCGATGACGAGCCCCGACGCGGCCGGAGTCGCCGGAAAAAAAGTCCTGGTGGCGGACGACGAAAAGTTCGTTCGCGAACTGATCAAGATCAAACTCGGCCGTTGCGGTCTAGCGGTTCTGGAGGCCGCCAACGGACTTGAAGCGGTCGAGATGGCGCGGGCGCTTCAGCCGGACGTGATTCTGCTGGACGTGATGATGCCGAAGATGAACGGCTTTGAGGCCTGCGAAAAGCTGAAATCCGATCCCGCCACCGCCCGGATTCCGGTGGTGCTGCTGACGGCGCGGGGCGAGCAGGCCAATCAGGAACGCGGACTTTCCCTCGGCGCCACGGATTATATGAGCAAACCCTTCAGTCCGCAGAAATTGGCGGAGCGGGTCATCGAGATTCTTCAACGTTCTTCATAGGGGGTATCGGCATGGCCAATCTTAATTCCTTTGATATCGTTTCCAAGACCGACATGCAGGAGGTCAAGAACGCGGTGGACCAGGCCTCCAAAGAGCTGTCCCAGCGCTTCGACTTTAAAGGAAGCAAAAGCCTGATCACGCTGGAAGGCGCCGACCTGGTCGTCGTATCGGACGACGATTACAAGTTAAAGAGCGTTCTGGATATTCTCCAGTCCAAGCTGGTCAAGCGCGGCGTTTCTCTCAAGGCCCTGAGCTACGGGCCGGTCGACGCAGCGCTCGGCGGCACCGTGCGGCAGAAAATCGCGTTGCAGCAGGGGATCAATTCCGATAAAGCCAAAGAAATCGCCAAGGCGATCCGGGACGCGAAGTTCAAGGCCCAGACCCAGATCCAGGGAGACCAGGTCCGCGTATTGAGCAAGGACAAGGACGAACTTCAAACCGTCATTGCCTTTTTGAAAGGAAAGGACTTCGGCCTGCCCTTGCAGTTCACCAATTACCGCTAGGGGCGCTTTGCGAGCCGCCCCTACCCGGCCCTCGCCAGTTTCTCAAACCCATCCTTGACGACGATCATCGCCTTGCAATCGTCTTCGTTATATTTCAG
>DATIYJ010000019.1 GCA_035517655.1 Nitrospiria bacterium
ACTGCAGCTGAAACAGATCTAGACAACCTTTTATGGCAGCTATTCGAAACCTATGAAGCAGATATGAGATTACTCGAACCAATCGATCCAGCAGTAGTGGTCGAAACACAAAATCTTTTTCGAGAAACAGGGACGATCGCGATCATTGAAAGCACAACAGGCTCAAACGAATTTAGAGGGGATATGGAAGTAAGAGCGAAGCGGCAAATGCCGGCAAACCTACAAGTTTCCGTCAACTTTAATCTGCAACTTCCACCAGGAACCCAATTGCCAGCACAAGCACAGCAAGTGCTTCAACAACTGATGCAACAGGTGCAACAAGTCGGACTCCAGCAGGCTCAGCAGGCCGTTGAACAAGCATTGCAGAGCCAAGCTCCTTTGATCGGTGCGGAGGCAGCACTTCGGAATGGGCGATGGGTGAGAGCGGCCTAGAGTTCGACTAACAGTACAATGCCGGGGGCAAGGGTACTAGACCCTGTAGGTAATACGAGAGGAGCTTCCTCATACGTAGCAGGCAAAACATTTAAGGGTTCCTGGCAAGGAGATAACCGCATTGAAAATACTGCCGCCTCACCAATCGTGATTTTAGAAAGTATCGTTATATTTGACATATTCGAGATTGCCATAATCTCTCCTTAGAAGAACAAATTATATACTACATGGAGCAATTGGTCAACGCTATTCATGAGCTAGTTGGAAATTCCGGTCGGTAGTGTACATTATCGATTTCATTATAAAATTACAAGAAATAATCGGAGGGCCAAGTCATGTATCTATACTTTCCATCCATCACAAAGGCAAGGCTCCCCTCCGGCCTCGCGCGCGGGTGGGGGGTGGTTAGGGGGAAGTGATTTTATCGATGTTGGTTTGTGATAGAGCATTGAAATGCAGGGTGGCAAAGTTTCATGGACCTATCAATCAGCAAAATACTACCCCCTTTTTCATATAGAATAATCGGCAGCTCATTTACTTGGGCGAAGTTGTTTTTGACGTGTTTAGGTCTTTGTTTTGCTTTTATTTTGGGTCTTGAGGGTTGCGCTGTTAGCCAAAAGTATGAAATTAGCGTGCCAGATCGGAATATAGATGCGGGTTCATTTGGTATTAATAATGTTATTGACCTGCCCAATCTGCAATTATCGGTTAAACCATTTAATGGCAGATTAGTATCAACATTTAATACGGTATTCATTGTTATCCCTCTTCCTATAAATCCTGTATCACCATACGCCTGGCGCTTTGGAAAGGGGAAAGAAGTTCCGACCTCCCCCTTTCTAATAGAAATCGGCTTCTATCCCAAAGAGAAGGATTTGTCCATACAGCCGTCTCAAATTCTCCTCTCATTGAAGGATCAAGTGTATAAGCCTAGTGGCATTACATTACCAACGGAATTCTCTCCAATGCAAACATTCGGAAAATCATATTACCAGGGACTTAATCTCTGTTTCCTCCCCCATAATATGAAGCCTACAGAACGAATAGTGGAGTTACAGCCGGTTGTTGTCGAGAAAGGAAAAATGGCCTGCATATGGTTAAGTTTTGATATTCTGCCACCGCCTCCGGAAAATCAGTTTGATTTTATAATTAAGGGCATTAAAATTGGCAATAAGGAGATTGAAATCCCAAAGTTGCATTTTGTGAAAGGCATAGCATATCGAAATGACTCTATTCCGTGATTTGAAGGCCTGGGGCCTGGCCTTAAAATATGAGAAGAGGCGGTCGAGTACAATTCTTCGCTGGGATCTCCCCTCCGGCCTCGCGCGCGGCAGGTGGTGGGTGATATTTTATACAAAGCTCTTCTTTTACTGATTATTGAGTTAAAAAGGGTAATGTTGTGTAACAAGTAACGTGAAATTCCAGGTGTCCCTTGAATCGAGATGTTCAATTGTATCCCAGCCTGCCTCTTCGATGGAAGGTGGCAATGATTGACGGGGTGATTCTCCTTACTGTGACGATGTTGCTGCCGCTTGCGACCAATCAGATCAACGGGGGGTATTCGTTCCTCAACATCGTTGCCCTGCTCGGCCCCGTCATGCTGCTTGAGCCATTTCTCATCTCCTTTCGGGGTGCAACAATCGGTCAGTCTTGGTTTGGCATGAGTGTCCTCTATATAAAAACCAGGGGAAGATGTCCATTGCCCAATTCCTATCTGCGGTATGTTACAAAGATGTTACTGGGTGGCGTGTCACTCGTTTATATGTATTTTAGTCATCGTCATCAAGCAATCCACGACCATTTGGCTGGCACCGTCGTTGTGTTCACCGATGCCCTTGCACAATATCGGGCCACCTCGGGATCACTGGAACTTCCCGAACGGGAGGAAGACGTTCAATTTATCTACCCCTCGATTTTCAGAAGGTTTATGGTATTTCTTGGCTGGTATGTCGTTGCGTTTGCCCTTTTTATTATTGTCCTAAGTTTAACATTGCTAATATTTGATCCTGCATGCCTAAGGGTCCATTCAAAGGGGGACGCGCTCTGTGCAGCGATCGGAATAGCAGGCGAGTTTCTTCTACTGATATTATTCCTGCAAATTGCCTATATGGGGGCAAAAGGCCGTCTTCCGGGTGCGAAACGGCATCGGGAAGATTTGTAAAAACCAGCCTGGACAGAATTCCAGGGATGTTACCCTTAGATTCTGCCAACTCCCCTCCGGCCTCGCGCGCGGGGGAAGGGCTGGAAAATGGAGCATTGGAGCAGTGGAGCAATGGAGATAGAAAAGGTGAAAATTCGTAAGATGAAGCCCACGAAGGCCGTATTCGGCCGAGCGCCAGTGTGCACACCAAAAATGATGTTGACCGGGGAATGGATTTTACTGTAGAATTATACGAGACAGAAGCGGGGATATGCCCTGTGCATGAATTTTTGGACGATTTGAAGACCACCGATCCCAACGACTTTGCGGCGGTGGTGGCCGGTCTGGCAAAACTGCGGAACCGGCAGTATCACCGGGAACCCTTGTGCAAAGCACTGGGCGAGGGGTTATTCGAACTGCGCCACGTGGGCAAGCTCAATACCCGCGTGCTGTGGTTTTTCATGAAGAATCGCCGGATCATCGCAGTGCACGGCATCCGCAACAAAGGCCGGGCCATTCCGACCCGCGACATCGAGACCGCGCGGGAACGGATGCGCGATTGGCGAAAACGAGCAGGACAATGAAAAAAACAAATTTCGATCGATACCTGGAAGATCAGTTGAGAGATGCGGCGTTTGCTGCGCGATTTAAGCGCGCAGGCGAGGCCTGGGATGTGGCACTGCAGATCGCGGCACTTCGCGAGCAGGCCGGGCTGTCCCAAAAGGATCTTGCGAAGCTCCTTAAGACCACTCAGCAGCATGTCAGCCGGTTGGAGTCCCCCGCCTACGAAGGTCACTCCCTCAGCACACTGCGTCGCGTCGCGGAAGCGCTGCATGCCAAGGTCCGTGTCGTATTCGAACCGGCCGAAAAAGAGACCGGGATGCATACAGCGGAAGCCGCCGCATCGTACCGCGCCAAACGCACCGCAACCAAACGGACATGACTCAAACGGGGCCGCAGACTGGGAGAACTTGGAGAAGAACCGGCTCCCCTCCGGCCTCGCGCGCGGGGGGTGTTTTGGGCGGGTGTTGATCCGGTCACGCCTCTTATATTCCCCCTTTTCACCGCCCTCCAGCCCCTATATATAATGATGCAGATCGAATATATTCGACTTCCCATCCTTGAACTTCCGGTGACGCTTTACTTATCTCCGGCATGCTTCACTCCGGCTTTGCTCGCGGGAGGAGTGGCCGTGTCGCCGTGAATTGACAATCGTGACACGTTTCGCTAAAATAATGACAAATGTCAATAATGATGTCTCAAGGAAGAGAGGTGTTCGGTGGAAACCCTAACAGTAAAAGAACGCAATCCGCAAGCCGCCGAGATCTTTAGAAAGGTCTTTCATAAACAGCTGACATCCCATATGGATGTCATTGAAATGAGCAAGCAGGGTGTCACAAAACGTTCCTTCATAACTTTTGTGCGCTTGGTCAACTTCTCACGGGACCAATATGCGCGCATGCTTCCGATCACGCTTCGCACGATAGAGAGATATTCCAATAATGACAAGTTTAACCCCGCGGTATCCGAACACATAATCAAGTTGGTGCTGCTTGTGGGAAAAGGGATCGAGGTATTCGGATCCTTGCAGAAGTTTAAGAGCTGGTTCAACTCGCCCAGCAAGGCTTTCGGGGGGAAGGCGCCGAGCGATTTGGTCGGCCTTCAAACCGGGGCCCAAATGGTTATGGACGAACTCGGTCGCATTGAGTATGGTGTCTATGCATGAGGCGGGTTTATCGGATGGCCCTTGCCAAACATGCGCGCGACCTGTCCGGAAAAGGCGCCCGGCTCACTGGGGGCAGATGGAACGCTAAAGATACCGCCGTCATCTACACATCGGAGAGTCGATCGCTGGCCGCGATGGAATACCTCGTCCATGTGTCGCTAACGAACATACCCGCAGGTATAAGGATTGTTTCAATCGGCATCCCCGATTCGAGTGTTCCAAAACAAATTAATCCTTCCGATTTGCCGGCAGATTGGCATCGCAATCCCGCGCCGTTTTCGTTGGCGGATATGGGCACAAAGTGGGCAATAAGCATGGAAAGCCTTTTGCTTCGCGCGCCGTCGGCTGTGATCATGCATGAGTATAACATCCTGATTAACCCGACACACCCCGACATGAAATCCGTTCAGATCCTCGATGTGGAGAACTTCATTTATGATGAGAGACTCCACAAGACCGACCCATAGCAGAATTCCAGAGACACCCTGTTTAATTTGTATTTTTTGAACGAGTCGGGTCGGATCTGAATAAATAAGCCCCCCCTCCGGCCTCGCGCGCGGGATGTGGGGTGCGTTGACAAAGGGTTTATCTTGACGTAGGATGAATGTTATCCGGAGTCGGGTGACGGGACTTGTTGAATGAGGGTCAGAGAAGCCATCAGTCTCATCGAAAAAGACGGATGGTTTCTGGTAACTGTAAGGGGAAGCCATCGGCAGTTTAAACATTCCGTGAAAAAAGAACGCGTCACGATTGCCGGTAATCCGGGCGATGAGTTGGCCAAAGGCACGTTCAATAGTATTTTGAAACAGGCGGGGTTGAAGGAGAAGAAGAAATGAAATATCCGGTCGTGATTGAGAAAACGAAAAGGAACTACTCCGTTTATTGCCCGGACCTTCCGGGCTGCGTGGCCACAGGCCGGACCGCGGCGGAAGCGTTGAAGCGAATGAAGGGCGCGATCGCACTGCATCTGGCCGGCCTCAGGGAGGATCGACTGCCTATTCCAAAACCCTCCACATCCGTCGGATACATCACGATCGCCGCTTGATCGATTTTCCCTCCTTGAAGTAATATCAGAATTTCGGAAACACCATACTCAATGAAGAGCAATTCCCCCTCTATCCTTGCGCGCGGGGGAGTACGATTCGGGCCGGGTCTCAGCTCCGGTATTGTTCGTCGCTGACCTTCTCCATCCACTCGACGACATTGCCGTCGAGCTGCTCCTGAACGCCGATATGGGTCATGGCCGTGGTCGCCGCGGCGCCGTGCCAATGCTTCTCACCGGGCGGGCTCCAGACCACGTCACCCGGCCGAATTTCCTCGATCGGGCCGCTCCAGCGCTGCACCCGCCCGCAACCGGCCGTCACGATGAGGGTTTGACCCAGCGGGTGGGTGTGCCACGCGGTGCGGGCGCCGGGCTCGAACGTGACGCTCGCACCTTGCGCGCGTGCCGGATCGTGGGCCTGGAATAAGGGATCAATCCGAACCGTGCCGGTAAACCTATCGGCCGGTCCTTTGCCGGAAGGCTGTGAGCCGCTTCGCTTTATCTCCATTGCATGTTCTCCTTTCCCGATCAGGACTACGGATTAAAGACCGGTTCTTTTCTCCAAGGCTTCGGGGTAGCGCGCCCCTTGGATCGTGATCTTTGAGGCGGCGCTATCGATCTCGCGCAAATCCCCGGACGTAAGTTCGACTTTAACTGCTCCGATGTTCTCGTCCAGGCGCTCCGGCTTTTTTGTGCCCGGGATCGGCACGATCCACGGCTTCCGGGCCAAGAGCCAGGCAAGCGCGATCTGTGCGGGTGTCGCCTTCTTCCGTTCTGCGATCGTGCGCAGAAGATCGACAAGGGCCTGATTGGCTTTCCGGGCCTCGGGGGTAAAGCGAGGAACAATGTTGCGGAAGTCGGACTTATCAAACGTCGTCTTCTCGTCGATCTTTCCCGTAAGAAAGCCTTTCCCAAGAGGACTGAAGGGAACGAGCCCGATCCCGAGTTCCTCGAGCGTCGGCAGCACTTCCTCTTCAGGTCGTCTCCACCACAGCGAGTATTCGCTCTGAATTGCCGTGATAGGCTGGACGGCATGGGCCCGACGGATCGTTTTCGCTCCTGGTTCAGAAAGACCGAAGTGCCTGACCTTGCCTTCCCGGATCAGGTCCTTCACCGTTCCCGCCACGTCTTCGATCGGCACCTCCGTGTCAACGCGGTGTTGATAGTAAAGGTCGATGGCATCGACCTTGAGCCGCTTGAGCGAGCCCTCGAGGCTCTGCCGGATGCGCTCGGGCCGACTGTCCTGGACCTGCTGCCCGTTGGAATCCATCTTGACCCCGAACTTGGTCGCGATCACCACTTTCCCGCGGAATGGAGCCAAAGCTTCGCCTACGAGTTCTTCATTCGTGTAGGGGCCGTAAATCTCGGCGGTGTCAAAGAATGTCACACCGCGTTCGACGGCTTTCCGTATAAGAGCGATCATCTCCTGCTTGTCCCCGGGCCGACCGTAGGCAATGCTCATTCCCATGCAGCCGAGGCCGAGAGCCGAGACTTCCAAGCCACTTTTCCCCAATTTGCGCTTTTGCATGGCTTCTCCTTTCACCGTTTGAAGACCGAACACCTTCGTAGACCTTGCCTTCCTCTATTGGCCGCCTTGTTGATGATTACATATTACTCCTTAAAAAATAAAGCGGATAGACCCATCCTGTTCATTTCTTGCCTGATCCCACGAAAACTGCGATAAAGGGGTTGTGCCGCGAAGCGGGGTCTGGTTAGGATACGGGCAAGGAATGGACCTGTAAAAAGAGGGGCATGGAGCATCGGATCGTGGAGCAAAAAAAGGCCGGGGGAGATCTCCCGGCCTTCTTCCTTTACCGCCGCCGCATCGCCTTACGGCAGATAGACGACGTTTTCCCATGAGAAGACGTTCCGCGACCTAGGATCAATGGTCAGCTTGAGCCATTCACTGGGGTGGTTCGTGGAGCCTTGAACGGTGATGCGCGTCAGGTTCGGCACGGCTTGCGTATGATGGATGACACCGGTGGCGCTCGTCGGATCGGCAAGGGGTTGGTCCGCTTCATAAAGGTGTGAGTCGCCGTTGAGCAACAGGACCGGGCGTCTAAAGGCGACCGCATGATCCGCCAGCGCCTGGACAAACGCATCATAGCCGTCGAGCCCGTCCCCGCCGGGTTCCAACGCCGAGGGATCCCACATATCCGCTTGAATCGCGATCGCCACGGCCTTGGCTTGCTTGGCCTTGGCCATATGAAACGCCCGCTTCAACCAACGCAGATTGGCGGCGTTGCGCTCCGCCACTTCCTTTAGCCGGGCCGGCTCGTTCAAGAACGGCGAGCCGGTGCCGCCGTCCCAGGGCAGGCCGTCGTTGTTGGACCCGGGGATGTTCAACGTGACAAAGACGACCTGCGACTGCGTCCACATGACGTTCTCCACGAACTGCGCGTCGGCGGGATGTTCGTCCTCGTATTCCTCGGCCTGGGACCTCACTTCCATGGGGTCGCCGCCGAGGGTCAAACCCGGGTTCGCAAAAAACAGGCTGCGGACGGCGGCCAGTTCGTTCAACGGATACCCGCTGGCGAACTCTTTGGTCTTGTGGCAGTCGGTCCATTCATTATCGCCGGGCGTATACACGAACGGATCGTTGAACTGCCGGAAGATATCGAAGATCCCCTGATTCCACGCGGGGTCGGCGCCGGCCGGAATCGGATTCAAGCCCGCCCCCGTGCAGGGCATGCTCCCCGAATGAATATCGCCGACGTGGATCACGGCTCTCACATCCGGATCGGTGTTCACCGAGTCGAGCAGCAGCGGCGCGTTATCCAGCAACGCGGTGCTGTACGGCCAGTCTCCGAACACGGCAACCGTAAGCGGCTTGACCCGAGGATTCGCGATCGCCGCGCCGGCCATACCCAACATTCCAATCGTGAGCGTGACCGCCAGTAATAGAAATGTTTTTTTCATGACCATACCCCTTTGCTATTGTGGGTTGTAGGCATTGGAACGATCAGGAAACAGCGACAGGGTAGCCGTGGCGGGTTAATACGCCGTCAAGGTTCGGTAAATTTATTGTTAAAAATGAGCCGACGGCCCGGCTCCCCTCCGACCTCGCGCGGCGTGCGTGTCGCCGCTTGGGCCGGCGCCAAACGGCGGCCGCCGGACGTCGCTATAGAATCGTCGTTCGGTCTTGTAAAAAAGACTTGACAAGGCGCGACGAATAGGTTAATAGTCTATTAACTTGATAGACTCTATGGATTACAAGCATGCTGTCGAATAAAGCGAAATACGCCCTGAAGGCGCTGCTGGTGCTGGCGGAAGAGTACGGCCGCGGGCCGGTGCTCATTTCGGACCTGGCCGAACGGGAAGGCCTCCCCAAGAAATTCCTGGAGCTGATCCTGCTGGATTTGAAGAAACACGGCCTGCTCCAGAGTCAAAAGGGCAGGGGGGGCGGGTATTTCCTGGGCAAAGCTCCCCGATCGGTGACGTTCGGGCAGGTGATCCGGATTCTGGACGGTCCGCTGGCGCCGGTTCCCTGCGTCAGCCAGACGGCCTACCAGCGGTGCCGGGAGTGCCGGGACGAGGCGACCTGCGGGGTCCGGATCGTGATGCAACAAACCCGCGACGCGATCGCCCAGGTCCTGGACGGGGTGACCCTGGCGGACGGTCTCAAGAAGGTCAAGGGCGCCGCGGCGCGGGCCCGGAGCCGGAAGGCCCGGAAATAATTTTTTGGCTTATCAGTCTACTAAATCTATATACTAAATAGAACAACATCAAACTGAAAATGGGGGGCGTCGTGAAGGACTTCCGGTTTGTTTTCCTCGTGGCCGTTTGGATCGGTTTTGTTTGGGGAAGTCCCCGGGACGTGCTTGCCCAAGATGCTTCAACGCCGCCGGAGACGGTCGACGAGCGGATCGAGGTTCTCGATCGGAAAATCCAAATGCTTGAAAAACGACTGGAGGCGAAACAAGGGGGCGTTTTAACGACGCCCGAGAAAGCTTCCGCCGCGCGCGCGGGGAATGACGGCTTTTCCTTGGTGTCGGCGGACGGGGATTTTCGGTTGAAGCTTGGAGGGATTCTCCAGGCCGACGGGCGATTTTACGTCGACGATCCATACCGCCAGGGGACAAACACCTTTCTGCTTCGCACCGTCCGGCCCGTATTCGAAGGCACCGTTTACCGGTATTACGATTTCAGGTTGATGCCGGACTTCGGAGGCGGCACGACGGTGATTCAGGATGCGTACATGGACATCCGTTACTGGCCCGAGGCCGTGCTCCGGGTCGGGAAATTCAAAACACCGTTCGGCATCGAACGGCTTCAGAATGAGACGGACCTGCTCTTTGTGGAACGCGCCCTGCCGAATAATCTGGTTCCCAACCGCGACATCGGTCTGCAATGGCGCGGGGACCTCTGGGGGGAGGCGTTCGACTACGCTCTGGGCGTTGTGGACGGCGTTCCGGACGGCGGAAGTTCGGACGGCGATACGAACGACAACAAAGACTTTGTCGCCCGCCTTTTCGCGCAGCCTTTCAAGAACGGCGGTCTTGAGCCGCTGCGGGGTCTTGGGCTCGGCGTCGCCGGCACCTACGGAAAACAGCGAGGGACCGCAACGTCGCCCAACCTGCCTTCTTTTAAGACCGACGGGCAACTCACGTTTTTCAACTACCGGTCGGACGGCACGGGAAGCGGCACCGCCGTCGCCGCCGGTGAACATGATCGCGTTTCCCCCCAGGTGTTTTATTACTGGCGATCGTTCGGTCTGCTCGGCGAGTATGTTCGATCGTCGCAGGAGGTGAGTCGAGGATCCAACTCGGCCCGACTTTCAAATCAAGGCTGGCAGGCAGCGGCGTCGTATGTGCTGACCGGCGATGCGGCGTCCTATCAAGGCGTTAAACCCAAGAGTCCTTTCGATCCGCACAAAGGCACATGGGGCGCTTTTGAGCTGGCGGCGCGCTTCGGCAAGCTGACCGTGGACGGCGACGCCTTTCCTCTTTATGCCGATCCGGCAAAGGCCGCCCAAGAGGCGAGCGCCTGGGCGGCGGGCGTCAACTGGTACCTCAATAATAACGTCAAGATCGTCACCGATTATGATCAGACGGGTTTCAAAGGGGGCGCGGCCAACGGCGGCGATCGGAAGGATGAGAAGGCGGTCTTAAGCCGCTTCCAGATCGCTTTTTAGGATATGAAGAATTTCCGATCCCTCCGGTTGACTTCATCCCGCTCAACCATTACCATGATCAAAACATCGGTGACGCATGACGCAATGGCTGGACAGTTTTATTTTGGGCGTGGTCGAGGGACTGACCGAATTTATTCCCGTCTCCTCGACGGGCCATCTCATTCTGGCGGGCCACCTCTTGGGCTACGAAGGGGAGAAGGCGTCCACGTTTGAGGTCGTCATCCAGCTCGGCGCGATCCTGGCGGTGGTCTTTCTCTACAAAGAAAGGTTTTACGGCCTGATTCCCTCCAACAAATCGAAAGGGCTCGCGGGGATCAACGGACTGTATCTTTTATTTCTGACGACCCTCCCGGCGGTCGTGATCGGCGGCTTGACCCACGGCTTCATCAAAAACCATCTCTTCAACTCGAAAACAGTCGCGCTGGGTTTGGGCATCGGGGGCGTGGCCATTCTCCTGGTCGAACGCTTCCTTCCAAAGGTCAAAAAGCGCGGGGTCGATTCGCTGGGCTGGCGCGAGGCGCTCTTGATCGGTTTCTTTCAATGCCTGGCCCTGTGGCCGGGCGTTTCCCGTTCGGGGGCGACCATCTTAGGCGGGATGGCGATCGGGGTGGAGCGCAGGACCGCGGCCGAATATTCTTTTCTCGCCGCCGTTCCTGTGATGTTTGCCGCGACCGCGTACGATCTCTTTAAGAGCCGGTCGTTCCTGGACGCTTCCGATCTGACGACGTTCGGCATCGGATTCGTCGTCTCTTTCATTACGGCGTGGTTTTCCGTCAAGGGGTTCATCGGCCTGCTGGGGCGTTACACCCTGAACGGGTTTGGATGGTATCGCATCGCGGTGGCCCTGCTGATCTTGTGGCTCCTCCGATAAGTCCGGGTTCCGAACCCGCCACGGCGTCGTTCATCAGCCCGATTCTACGGCTCTCTTCGCCTCTGCGTTTTGAAACGATGACCGGCGGACGGGGAATACGCTCCCGAGTTCGGCCCTCCCGAGAAAGCGGATGGATCCCGAGGGCTTGAGGTCTGCGACGCTTGACAGCGCTCTTGGGCCCGCTCGATCAGGACTTCCTGGGCTCCCCGGTCGTCGGCGCCCGGCTCGGCCGCAACGCGATCGTAGGTTCCGTCCGGCCGCATGGTCCATAAACCCCGTCGGTTCGTCATTTGAAGATCCAGAATCTGGCGGAGCTGGACGCGCAGGTCGGGTTCCTCCACGGGGACGGCGACCTCGATGCGATGTTCCATCTTTTGCGCCATGCAGTCCGCGGAACTGATGAAATATTCCTCGTCCCCGCCGTTGCGGAAATAATAGATCCGGGCGTGCTCCAGAAAGCGTCCGACGAGGCTGAACACCCGGATGCGGTCGGAGACGCCGGGGATGCCCGGCCGCAGACGACAGGTATCCCGCACGATCAAATCGACCTTTACGCCCGCCTGGGACGCCCGATAGAGCGCCTTGGTGATATCCTTGTCTTCCAGCGCGTTGATCTTAAACCGGATGAGGCCCGGTGATCCGTCCTGCCGCAGGGCTTCCCGTTCGATCTTCGAGAGAAGGGCCTGTTTGAAGCGGGTCGGCGCCGGCAGCAGTTTGCGGTAGTTCCGGTCCGGAACGTTGCCGGACGTGAGGTAATTGAACAGCTCGGTCAGATCCCCGCCGATCACGGGATCGCAGGTCAGCAGGCCCAGATCGCTGTAGACGCGGGCGGTGTCGGCGTTGTAGTTGCCGGTTCCGAAATGGGCGTAGCGGCGCAGCCCGTCGTAATCCCGCCGCAGCACGAAGATGATTTTGCAGTGCGTCTTCAGGCCCAGCACACCGTAGGAGACGTGGATTCCGGCCTCCTCCAGGCGATGGGCCCAACGGATGTTCGACGATTCGTCGAAGCGGGCCTTCAGTTCCACCGCGACGGCCACCTGCTTGCCGTTCTGGGAGGCCTCGATCAGGTACTCGATGATCTTGGATTCCGCCGCCGTCCGGTACAGGGTCATCTTGATCGCGAGCACTTTCGGGTCCTGGCTGGCCTCCTTCACGAACCGTTCCACCGACGTGACAAAGGAGTCGTACGGATGCTGGAGAAGGAGGGGGCCCTGCTCGCGGATCCGATGGAAAATGTTCGTGGCGCCGGCGATCAGCGGAGGATCCATGGGGTGGTGGGGCGCGTCGTGAAGTTCCCGGATTTTCAAGGCGGCGATCTGGGAGAGATCGCGCTTGGCCATGAGCCCGTCCACCTCGAACACGTCGGCGGCTTCGTCGAGTCCGAGTTCGGCCGCCAGCATCCCCCGCCGCGTCGGGTTCATGCCCTTCGACGTCTCGAGACGGACGATGGGGGCGAATTTTCGGTCCCGGAGTTCGGATTCGACCATCGACATCAGGTCTTCGGCCTGGTGCCCCGGGATTTCGGTGATGGCGTTGCGGGTCACGCGAAACAACTCGCAGGACTCGATCTGCATCCCGGGAAAGAGGAGGTCCAGGTTTTGCGCGATCACGTCTTCAAGGGGGACGAAGCCCAACTGCTCCCGGATTTGAAGAAAGCGCGGAACCTCCTCGCCGATCGGGACTTTGATGCGGACGAGGTCGGCCTTGTCCGCGCCGGGGTGCCGGACCGTGACCAGAAGATTCAGGGAGAGGTTGGAAATAAACGGAAAGGGATGGGCGGGACCGATGGCCAGCGGCGTGACCAAGGGGAAAACATTTCGGACATAATGATCGCGCACGGCGGCCTTATCGGCCGGGTTCAGGGCGGTGTAATTGTTGAGATGAATCCCGGCCTGGTCCAGCAGGCGGAACAACTCCACGGAAAGGCCGCGCTGCTGGTCCTCCATCTCCCGGACCACCGCGTGGCATTCGTGAATCTGCTTCTCCGGCGTGCGACCGTCGACCGAGAGTTCCGTCACGCCGGCGCCGGCCTGTTGCTTTAATCCGCCGATCCGTTTCATGAAAAATTCGTCCAGGTTCGAGGCGACGATCGCCAGGAACTTCACGCGCTCCAACAACGGGGAGCGCTCGTCGAAGCCCTCGTTGAGCACGCGCCGGTTGAATTCCAGCCAGGTGAGCTCGCGATTGAGGTACCATTCTGGGGCGTCCAAGTCGACCGCCGAGACCAGTTCCTTTTCCATCCGTTCCTCCCCCCGGGGCTCCGAACAAGCCCCGAGATTCTCGATTGAAAAAACCGATGCTAGCATCCGTGTATTAAATCCGTGTTACGCCCATGTTAAAACTGATGAAGCCGTTCAGCTTCCGCTTGACTGCGAGGGGATTTCATGGTCTAAATGGCATGGCGCTCCTTGGACCATGAACCATTCGAGGGAGGAACGATGTCGGGATTGACCCATGCCGGGGGTATTGTGGTGCGACTCCAAGGGGATGCTCCCCGTTATCTTGTCGTCACGGCCAAAAACGACGCTCTGCGCTGGGTCTTTCCCAAAGGGCATATCGATCCGGGCGAAACCCCGGAGGCCGCCGCCGAACGCGAGGTGCGCGAAGAGGCCGGGATGGATGCGAAGATCGTGGAGGCGGTGGGTTCGGTTGATTTTAAAAAAGACGGCCGGGAGGCCCGCGCGGCCTTTTTTCTGATGCACTACGTGCGAAACGCCGGTCCGGGGGAGGATCGCAAGCGGCGCTGGTGCCCCTACGAGGAAGCGCTCGAACTTCTGTCCTCCGACGCCAACCGCGATCTCCTGCGCCGCGCGCATTCCCTCGCGAACAAGCACCTTCATCGCCAGGGGTCCGCGTCTTGATCCCTCGCCCCTGTCGACCTTTTTGGACCGTCACCCTCCGATCATCCATCGACTCTCAGGACGCCTCGACGACCGGGTGTGCGGTTGACTTTGGTTCGGGGAAACCTTTACCATGACCCAAACCCAGGGAACGGAGCGATCGTGGCGAAAAAAATTGTGATGATCGAGGACGAGCCGGACATCACCGGCCTGGTCACCCATTACCTTGAAAAAGAAGGCTATCGCGTCGCGACGGTTCGGGACGGGGCCAAGGGCTTTCAACAGATCAAGGCCGAGCCTCCCGATCTGCTGATCTTGGATATCATGTTGCCCGAAATGGACGGCCTGGAGATCTGCCGGAGGGTGCGCGCGGATTCGAAGACGGCCGCGCTCCCGATCATTATGTTGACCGCGAAGGGTGAAGAGACCGACCGGGTGGTGGGCTTGGAGGTGGGCGCGGACGATTACCTCACCAAGCCCTTCAGCCCCAAGGAGCTCGTGGCCCGCGTCAAAGCCCTTCTTCGAAGGGCCGACCGCCGGGAGGCCGAGCCGGACCGCTATGTTTACGGCGATCTGGTTTTGGATCCGGTCCGCCATGAAGTGCGCCTGCAGGGCCGGGAGATTGTTCTGACGGCCAAGGAGTTCGGCCTGCTCGAACGGCTATTGAAAGAACGCGGCCGCGTTCTGAGCCGGGACGCCCTCCTGGATAAGGTCTGGGGTTACGATGCCGATGTGATCAGTCGAACGGTGGACGTTCACATCCGGCGGCTGCGGGAGAAGATTCCTTTCTTGAAGGACTGTATCCAGACCGTCAAGCCCTTCGGTTACAAGCTCAAAGAGGAACCCTGAACGGTGCGGCTCTCCCTCCAGAGCAGGTTTGTGCTGGCCTTGCTGTTGTCCGGTGTTTTCACCTTCCTGCTGGCGTACGGATTGACCTTTTGGGTTCGGGACCCCGTCTCGGCGCTCGCGATCGCGCTCCTTGCGTCTCTTCCGGTCCTGTGGGTGATCGGGCGCGGGCTGGCCCGCCACGTGACGAAACCGTTCGAGGAGATCGCGGCCGTCGCCCGCGGGCTGGCCGCCGGGCAACGGGGCCGGCGGGTCGCCGTCCGGTCGCGGGACGAGATCGCCGACTTGGGCCACGCGGTGAACCGGATGGCCGCGGATCTTGAAACCAAGCTGACCGAGATTTCGGAAGACCGCGGCCGTCTTCAGGCCGTACTCTCCAGCATGGTGGAGGGCGTGCTGGTCCTGGATCGGGAGCGGAAAATCCTGCTGATGAACGCCGCGATCGCGCGGATGTTTCTTCTGGAGGATTCGGCGGTTCTGGGCCGTCCCTTGATCGAAGTGTTCCGGCATCGTCAGCTTCACCAACTGGTCCAACGGACGCTGGAGAGCGGAGCGGACCAATCGGAGGAGCTTGCGATGTTTATCCCCGACGAGCGCATCTTTTCCGTGCAGGCCTCGGTTTCCGAAAAAGGGGGGGTCGCGGTCGTTCTGGTCTTTCACGACGTGTCGAGTTTGAAGCGGCTGGAGCGCATCCGAAAAGACTTTGTGGCCAATGTTTCGCACGAGCTCCGCACGCCCATGACCTCGATCAAGGGGTATATCGAGGCCCTGATCGACGGGGCGAAGGACGACCCCCGGAAGTGCGTCGAGTTTCTCCGGATCATTCAAAAACACGCCGATCAGCTCACGGCGTTGCTGTCCGATCTTCTCCAGCTCTCGACCATCGAATCCGGCCGATACCAATGGCAGCGGGGAACGATCCCGGTGGCCGATCTGATCGGCAAAGCCGTTCATCTGCTCCAACCCCAGGCCGAGAAGAAAGGCCAGACGATTTCGACCGGTTCCGCCGCGGACGCGGGGTCCGTGATCGGCGATGCGGATAAACTGACACAGGTTCTGATTAATCTGATCGATAACGCCATCAAGTACAGTCCGGCGGGCGGCCGGATCACGGTGGAGGCCCGGCAGGACGCAACGGGCGTCGAGATCGCGGTCGGCGACACCGGCATCGGGATTCCCTCCAAGGAAATCGTCCGGATTTTTGAACGGTTTTACCGGGTGGACCGGGCGCGCTCCCGGGAAGTGGGCGGCACGGGCCTCGGCCTGGCCATCGTCAAGCACATCGTCGAAGCCCACGGCGGAAAGGTTTCCGTCGAAAGCCAGATTGGAAAAGGTTCCCGGTTTATTGTGACCCTTCCGAAGCAGCCCCCTTTTCCCTGATCGTTGACGATCGGGGCTCACGTCGTTTGCCCGTTGTTTTCCCGCCCGTAAAATTTACGCGCGTGTAACGTCGCCGTAAGCCCGCCGCAACAGTCGTCCTCTAGGATGGATTTCGCGGTCCACTTCAACCATGCTCGACCAGCGCAAGAAGAACACGGCCCGGGTTGTCCGGTTTCGAACTGTCCCGCCTGCCGAGGCGGTCTGTTCCTCCGGCCGAGACAACTTGGGCCGCGTTTTTTCGAATCGTGAATTTGTTACGTCGAGTTAACGTCATCTTGATCCCTCGGCAACAAATTCCTGATAGGCTGTCTTTAAAGAATGAATGATGCGATGTCACCCGAGAAGGATTCATCTCAGAAGGACATTCTGGTCGTCGAGAGCGACTCGAATACCGCCGGACTTCTCAAGCAGGAACTTGAAAAATATTACTTCCAGGTTCGGATTACCCCGGACGGTAAAAAAGGATTGGCGGAAGCGCAGACCGCGCCGCCCGCTCTGATCATTTCGGAATTGATCCTCCCGGAACTGGACGGGTGGACGCTCTGTCGTTTGTTGAAGAGCCATCCCAAAACCAAAGCCGTCCCCCTTCTCGTTCTCACGATGCTTGGACAGGAGGAAAACCGCCTCCGCGGGCTTGAGCTGGGCGCGGACGATTACATGACCAAGCCGTTCAGCGTGAAGGAAGTGGTGTCCCGCGTCCGGGCGCTGCTTCGGCGCAGTCAAATGAACAGCGAAAATAAGCCGAAGACCCTTCTGAAGATCGGTCCGCTGACGATCGACTTGGAACGGCATGAGGTGCATGAGCGCGGCCGACCGGTGTCCCTGACCCCGATCGAGTTCTCCCTGCTCGCCTATCTGGCCGAGCATTCCGGAAGGGTCTTCACGCGCGACCAACTGATTACGGCGCTTTGGGAGAAAGACCGCTTCATCGAGGAGCATAACCTGGATGTGCATATGCATGCCCTTCGGCAGAAGGTCGAGGGGGATCCGGACCGGCCTCGTCTTCTCGTGACCGTGCACGGGGTGGGTTACAAACTTGAATCCGAACCGTGAGCCCAAGCTCCGCGCGGATCAAGGCAGGGTTCTTCAAACGCGGGAGGTGGAAAGGGATAAGCGCGCTCCGGCGCGCCAAAATTAACACGGATTTAACACGGCCTTGATGGAGGCTTAACGCCGCATTATTAAAGTGATACCATGCGAACAGTGTACAAAACGAAAAAATCAAAAAAGAAATGCCCCGCCTGCGGCTCCATGGTCAATTATCGATACGGAAAGGCCTGGACGGGGAGGCGGCGCCTCCAATGTCTTTTGTGCGGAAGACAGTTCACGATCGGGGCAAAACGGGCGGAGGTGACGGATCGGCCCTTGTGTCCGGTGTGTGCAAAGCCCATGCATCTCTATAAGAGAGAGGCAACGGTGCTTCGCTTCCGGTGTTCGCGTTATCCGGGATGCAAGACGTTCAAGAAGACGGTCTGTCTTGAGGATCCCCATCATGTCCGGTACCGTTTACAGAATACGGCCTAGGGATCGTCGACAAGGAGGAGAAAACGGATGAGCTATTACGTTCATCATGTTGAGGGGCGCTTGAGGGTCAAGTCCCCTTTTATCAAGAGAAGTTCAGCGACCGCTCTGGAAATCAAGCGACTCCTGGGACAAATTCAGGGGATCGAGAGCGCCGAGATCAACACGGTGACCGGCAGCGCCGTCATCTATTACGAGCCCAAAGCGGTCTCTTCGCAGGAAATTCTGGATTGCCTCGAGCGGGCCGGCTATTTCGATTTGTCGAAAGCCGTCACGAACGACCAGCACGTTTATGCCGCCGCCGCCCAAACCGGCGGGATTCTTTGGAAGGCCCTGGCCGGAGCGCTTGTTGAACAGGCTCTCCAGGGTTCCGCGCTGTCTTTGATCGCGGTTCTGATTTAACCCGTAACCCGCCGAACCGTTTTCTCCATCGACCCGACCGAAAGCCGAACCCGTCCGCGGGGACCTATTCTTTAAAGATGATTTTTAAAAATCCTCCGTCCAGGCTGGCCGATGTCGGCGTCCGCCCGGCCAGGTATTGGGGAAGGGCGATGGAGCGTTTGTGCTTCCCGACCTGGATTCGCAATTCATCGCCGCATTTCTCCAGATCGATGTCGCTTCCCTGTATCCCGACCAGCCGAAGGGATAACGTATATTCTCCGTCTTTCAATTCAAAGGTCAGGGGCTGCACGTCCGAGAGCCGCTGGACGGGGTCGTTCCCACGATAGAGGGTCTCGGCCAGAAGCGTGAGCGCCGGAATGCCGGTGACCTCCTGCGGCATCAGGGGAACTTCCAGGGGGACCAGGGGGGAAAAAGACTCGGCGATCATCCGGCGGTATTCGGATTGCTTCTCTTTCCACGCCGCCAGATAGGGGTCGGAAATCTCCGGCGGCAGGACCCGGTTGATCAGCAGCGCGTCCACGGTGAATCCGTATAAACTAAAAAAGGTGAACGCCCGCTGTGTTTCGAGGATGGCCATCCGGTCGGCATTCAGGACCAGGCGCACCGATGTCAGGACGGGATCGGCCAGGATGCGCCGCAAGGCCTCGACCTGATCGAAAAGCCTCTGGATCTGATCCGGGAAGGCGCTCTCGGCGGCCGTCTTCCGCTGGAACGCTTGCAGCAGCGGAACGAAGACGTTGCCGATTCCACGGGAAAAATCCAGGATATTTTTGATGTAAAGCCGGCCGAGATCGGGAGCGCCCAGCAATCGCATCGCCGCGCCCGTCGGGGCGCTGTCGATGATCAGAACGTCGAACCGGCCTTCGTCAAAATATTTCTTGATGCGAACGAGACTCAGGATTTCATCCAGCCCGGGAAGAACGGCCATTTCGCCGGCGATCGCGGATTCCAGCCCGGTCTTCTGCAGAATGGCGGCGATCCGCCTCTTGATGTTTCCCCAGTATCGTTCCAGTTCTTCCCCGGTGTCGAGTTCGGCGGCGAGAAGTTCCGGAGGGCCGACCGGCCTCGGATCGTTGGACAATGGAACGGCCAGGGAATCGGCGAGGCTGTGGGCGACGTCCGTGCTGATCACCAGCGTTTTGTAGCCCAGGGCCGCGGCTTTGAGGGCGGTCGCGGCCGCCAAGGTTGTCTTTCCAACCCCGCCTTTACCGGTGAACAGAATGATGCGCATCAGCGGGTTTCGGCCAGATGCCGATCAATGGCTTCCAAAACATCTTCGCGGTTTTTCAGCCGCGCTTCGTGCGCCCGGACGATCCGGATCTGCTCGTTGGACAGTCCGGCCAGGCGGTTCATCACCTGGACGGCGTCCAGTTGATTGTAATTGTCGATCGGGAACATCGGCACCTTGATTCGTTGGGGAGGCTCCTGGGCTTGGGGGGCGTCGGGGCGGGCGGAAGGATTCCGGCCCGCATCACCCTCCGCGGATTTAAACAGGTTCGCAAGTCGTTCCAGGACGATCGCAACCGCGCCGCAGCCGATGAAGAAAACGATCCCGGCCGCAAACTGCGCCCCGCGCAGCCACTTGGTCAGGAGCGAGGGGTCGTCGGAGCGGTTTTTAATGACCAGTTTTTCAGGCGGCGGCTTCGTCGATACCGGGGCCGCGGACTGCGCTTCATTGACGGCATGCACGAAGGGTCTCCTTTATATAGGGGCGGAGGTCTGCTGGTCCGAGATCCCGCCGCGGGTTTTCTTTTCGAGCACGGTTTCCTTGACTTGACGGCCGGCGAGAATCGGCAGAAACGCCTTGATCCTCGCGGTCGGCCGCAACTCCTTCAACGCGGCCTCATAATGGAGATGAATCTCCTCTACGGGAACCCCGAGCTCCCGGGCCAGGTCCTCGATGGTTGAGAAATTCTGTAGCTCATCCGAATCGTTTTCCGAGATCAAAGCCGCCGCCATGAGCATCTCCTCCTTTGGATTCCGTCATTATAACATGATCATAGGATATGAAAAGCCGTCAGCCGGACTTCAAAACACCCGCCTGATCGGTTCGCTCCCAGGGCAGGTCCAGGTCCGTTCTTCCGACATGCCCGTAGGCCGCCAATTTTCTGTAAAACCCGTCCTTGGCGGCCGCAGGGAGATGGCGGAGCCGGAAGGCCCGGATGATGCCGGCCGGCCGGAAATCAAAAAGTTTTTCCAGACGGGAGGAGATCTCCGAGTCCGGAATCCGGCCGGTTCCGAGCGTCTGGACCTGGATGCTGACCGGTCGCGACAGACCGATCGAGTAACTGAGCTGCACCTCGCACTCTTCAGCCATCCCGGCCGCCACGACGTTTTTCGCCGCGCAACGGGCCATGTAGGCGCCGATGCGGTCGATCCGGGTCGGGTCCTTCCCGCTGAGCGCCGAGCCGCTGTGACGCGAATACTCCCCGTAGGTGTCAATGGCGTTCTTCCGACCGGTCAAACCGGAATGGATCGAGGGGCCGCCCACGATAAAGGGCCCGTCCGGGTTGACAAAGATCCGGGTTTGATCGTCGGGACGGATCGGTTCATCGGCGAAGACGGGCAGGATCACGGTTTCGCGAATGTCGTCCGTGAGCTTCTTCAGATCCGGTTCCGACGGCCTGTTCTGGCTTGCGATCACGGTCAGGCTGTGGATCCGATAGGGCCGGCGCTTTCGGTATTCGATCCCCACCTGGGTCTTTCCGTCCGGCGCGAGATAGGGCAGGGTCGCTTTCACGCGGGCCGTGGTCAACTGCCGGGCCAGTTTGTGGGCCAGCCAGATCGGGAGCGGCATCCGGGACGGGGTTTGGTTGCAGGCGAACCCGAAAACCGTGACCTGATTTCGAACCGGGATACGCTCCAGTTCCGGCTCGGTGAGATCCATCTCGTCCCGCAGACCGTTGTCGTCTGGAGGGAGCTCCGCAAGGCTCGTCACGATGCTGCAGGTTCGTCCGTTGAAGGCGTGGTGTTCGTATCCGACCCCGTTGATGATTTCCCGGGCGACCGTGGCGAAATCCACGCTGGCCTTGGCATGAAATCGTGCGGCGACAAAAACGATCGCGGTCGAGACGGCGCACTCCGCGATCACTCTTGAAAAAGGATCCTGTTGGAGGAAGCGGTCCACGATCGCGTCGCTGATCTGATCGCAGAGCTTGTCCGGATGACCCTCCGTAACCGATTCGGATGTGAACATAAAATCTTCTTTCATGGGTTTCCTCGCGTTTTCTCCGGCTCCGGTAAGGCGGGAGCGATCGACCTTCCCTTGGTCAGTTCGTTGACCACCAAGGGGACGACGGCCGCGCCCCCGATGACGACGCCGTCGAGCAGGCCGACGGGCGTGACGCCCAAAAGCCTCCGGAGTCCCGGGACCGCCAGGGTCAGAACCTGAAGCGCCACGGAGCCGGTGACGGCCAGGGAGAGGTAGGGGTTCGGTTGCAGGGGCGGGTTCTGCGGCGACCGGACCGGGTCGAGGAGGCTGTGGTTTTCGGACCGGCAGCTCAGCGCGTGCAACAATTGTCCCAAGGTCAGCGTGGTGAAGGCCAGGGTGCCGGCCTTCGGACCGGGACCGTATCGCAGGATGCCGTACCCGTACGCGCCCAGCGTACCGGCCGACAGGACGGCCGCTTCGGACGCGATCCGCTTAAAGTCCGATAACTGAACGATCGGCTCTTCCGGATTTCGGGGAGGGCGGCTCAGCACGTCCGGTTCCGGCGGCTCCATCGCCAGTCCCAAGGCCGGAAAGACGTCTGAAATCAGGTTGATCCAGAGCAGCTGCATCGAATTCAAAGGCTCCCCCAGTCCGGCCGAGATCGCCCCAAAGACGACGATGATTTCGCTCAGATTGGTCGCCAGAAGAAAATGCACCGACTTCCGGATGTTGTTATAGATCGTCCGGCCGTGACTGACGGCGACGATCATCGTCTCCAGATTGTCGTCCTCGACGATCACGTCGGCCACCTCCCGAGCGACATCCGTTCCGGTGTGGCCCATGGCGATCCCGATATCGGCGGCCTTCAGGGCGGGCCCGTCGTTGATGCCGTCCCCGGTCATCGCCACCACTTTTCCGGCCTTTTGCAGGGCCTGGACGATCTGGAGTTTATGCGAAGGGCTGACCCGCGCGAAAACGTGGACCTGCTTGGAAAGGCCGATCATGGCCTCGGGGGCGAGCTCGGAAAGGTGCGTCGAGTCCAGGATCGACAGCGGCTTGTCGCCGCTGAGGCTCAACTCTTTCCCGATCGCGTATGCGGTCGGACTCTGGTCGCCGGTGATCATGATGGTTTCAATCCCGGCCCGGTGAAAGTCCCGGATCAGTTCTTTGACCCCATGCCGTACGGGATCGGCCATTCCGATGTGGCCCAGCCAGATCAGCCCCCGATCGGATCCGTCCTCTTCGGGATGAAGGAGGCCGTAGGCAACGCCGAGGACGCGGAGGGCCTGGCCCGAGAGGCCTTCGTTCTCGGTTTGGATCTTCGACCGGTCTTCGTCCGTCAACGGGATGATCTGTCCGTCGCTCATGCGGTAACGGCACATCATCAGAACCTCGATCGGGTTTCCCTTCACGGCCAGAAGGTGCAGCGGCCCCGTCGCTTCCGTATCGGCTGAAACATGAAGGGTGCTCATGAAGTTGCGATTTTCGGACCGGTGGTTCATCTGAAGGACCGGATAGCGATCCCGGAGTTTCAAGACATCCACGCCGGAGCTGATCGCCATCTGGAGCAGGGCGTTTTCCGTGGGCGAGCCGCGAAGGGTGTGTTTTCCTTCTTGAAATACCACGGCGGATTCATTGCAAAGGACGGAGACGTGAATCAATCTCAGCAGCTCGTCCGAAGCGAACGGGTTGAGGAGTTCCTCCCCGCACCGGAATCGGCCGTCCGAGACGGAAATCCGTTTTTCGCCGGCGTGGATCGCCACGACCGACATCCGGTTCAGGGTGATCGTCCCGGTCTTGTCAAGACAGATCGTCTGAACCGCTCCGAGCGTCTCAACCGCCTCGAGGTGGCGGATCAGGATATGGTGCCGCCTCATGTTGCGGATGCCCAGGGCCAACGTGGTCGTCGCCACGGTGGGCAGTCCTTCGGGCACCGCCGCGACCGCCAAGGAGATCGCGGTTTTAAGCATATGCAGAAGACCCTGTCCGCGGAGCAGGCCGATGCCGAAGACGAGGCCGCAGACGGCGGTGCTGATCAGCACCAGCCGGTTGCTCATCTGGCCCAGTTGGCGTTCCATCGGCGTCTCGGGCGACTCGGCCTCCCCCAGCAGGATCTGGATTCGGCCCATTTCGGTATGTCTTCCCGTGGCCACGACAACCGCCATCGCTTGGCCGCCGGTCACCAGGGTCCCCATGTAGACCATGTTGAGTCGGTCCCCGAGGGGCAGATTTTCGACGGTCATGGGCGCGGAGGTTTTGAGCACGGGAACGCTCTCCCCGGTAAGCGCCGATTCATCCACATACATCTGTTGGGTTTCGAGCAGCCGCGCGTCGGCGGCGATGTAACTTCCCGGTTTGAGGACCAGGATATCTCCGGTCACGATGCTTTCGGCCCTGATTTCTCTGGATTTCCCATTGCGGATCACGGTCGCGCTCGGACGGACCAGGCCCTTGAGCGACTGAATCGTTTTCTCGGCCTGGCTTTCCGTGACATAGCCGATGGCTGCGTTGATCAGCACCACGCCCAGGATGATCACCGCGTCCGATACGCCTCCGGTGGCGATCGAAAGCCCGGCCGCCGCGCCTAAAAGCAGATTCGGCAAGGATTTGAACTGGTCGATGAACATGCCGAAAGAGGAGCGTGGAACGGATTCGGGAAGGAGGTTTGGACCGAATTGACGCAGATAATCCCCCGCCGCTTCCTCGGTCAGGCCGGATGACCGTGAGGTTTTCAATGAAAAGACGACCCGGTCCGATTCGATCAGATGCCACGGTTGCGCCTCCATCTCCTTCGGATAAGGAAGAAGGTCGGCCAGCCGCTTGCCGACCGCGGACAGGGAATCTTTAATCGGGGACGTGGAGACGACGGTCTCCCGAGAGGGATCCGGAGACGGTCTCGGAGGATGCGGTCGCGACTCGTGTTGGGGGTCGGAGGCGATCTCGATGATCAGCGAGGCGATCTGGGAGGGGGTGGCTCCGGAATTAAAGACCACCAAAACATTCCCCGTCAGGATGCTGGCGGAAACCCTGCTGATTCCCTCGATCGTTGACAGGCTCGATTCAAGCCGTCGTTTCAGCGCCTCGGAGCGGTAAAGTCCGGAGACTTTGAATCGTGTCCGGCCTTTCGCTGCGGTATGAACGGTTTGAACCACGGAATATCCGCCTGACCCTTAGGTTGATTTTTTCAACACCGGCCGGACTTAACTCTTTCCGCGGATTTTGACGGTCCCTTCTTCCGATGATGGAGCCTTTTTTTCGGATGGCGCGGGTCGGGAAGCGGGAAGTGCGGCGCTGGCCACTTCCTTGATCCCTTCAACCACGCCGACCAGCAAGTCGGTGACGGTTCGAACGGCGGTTTTTCCGAGCAATCCGGCCGCCTCGATCGCTCCGCCTACGGCTACTTTGGCGACGTCTTCCACGTTTCCGCCGATGTCCTTTGCGGCCTCGATCACGCCGTCTACGGCTTTCCGGGCGACCTGCGAAACGTCGGCTCCGACCTCGGCCGCGCCCTTTACGGCGACCTTGACGGTCTGACCGGCGGCGATGACGATGTCGCCTCCCACATCATTGACCCCCATCACCACGCCCTTCGCGACGCTTTTGGTGCTCAAGATCAGACCGGTGCCGACCTCTTCCGTCGCCTGGATGGCTCCTTTGATCACATCCTTCGTGATAACCAGTCCCTCGTTCGCGACCGTTCCGGTTGCCTTGAGCGTGCCGGATACGGTGTTTCGGACCAAGTCCACGATCTCGGTCTCAATGTCGTTGAGACCTTTCAGGCTTCCGACGATCCCTTGTTTAACCGTGGCGCCGGCCTTGCCGATTTTCTCTTCCGTGCCGCTTTGGGTTTGTTCCGCTGACATCTTAGACCTCCGGGTTGTCGATTTTTTGTTCTTGGACGTTTTTTTGAACGGGTTGATCCTTCAAAAGGGTGGCGGCGTACCAGAATGCCGAAATGGCGGGGATCATGAACTGCCCGCGGCTGATTTGAAAGAGACCGAGGCCCAACAGGCCCAGTAAGGCCATGGATTGAAGGTCGATCTCGCCGCTTGTGAAATCGGTAATCTGCTGGTTCATATTTTGAAATGTCTTGGCGATATTCCGGGAAACGGGGTTTTTAGAGGCGTCGATCGGCTCCAGTTTTACAAGGCCCATCTGTTCAAGATATCCTGATATAACAGCCAACTCGGGCGCCTTAAAGTCCGCATGATGAACCACAAGCACGCTTCCCGTGGTCGGATTCATCTCGATTCGTTGAATGCCGAGAATCTCGGCGGAACCGGGCAGTTTGTCTTTCAAGGCCGCAAAGAAGGCGAGATCCCCCTTTCGCGAGGGTATTTTGATCCTCACCCGGCCCGTGGTCATGTGAGAAATGTAAGCCTCGGGAAGCATCAGCTGTTCGTCCCGCTCTGGGATTCCGCCGCTCCGACGACTTCTTTATGAACCTCCGCGATCTCGGCCTTGGTTTCGGCGACGAGATCCTCGATCACCTCGCCCGCTTCGGCCACCGCTTCCTTGCCCCGCTCATAGAGGAGGATTCCCCCCTTGAGGGCGGCCTTGGCCAAGGGTTTGGCGACGGCGGCCACCGCCGGAATGACGATCGGCGCCAAAATCGCGGCACCGATGCCGATCGCAAGCCCCGTCATGAGATTGCCCCTGAAACCGTTCTCCAAAAGAGCCATTTTAATCCTCCTTGTTTGGTATTGAATAACGATCTGTGGTGGTGAATGCGCCTCGAATATTGTTGCTCAGGCTGTCTTGCGCAGGATTCCTAATTCGACTTCAGGAATGATGCGTAGAGGAGATCTGCTTCGGTGTTCCATTCGCCCGACAGGCTGACCGAAAAGAGGGAAACGTGGTGCAGTTCTGAACGCGAAACGTGAACCCGTATCGATTGCTGGGCTGATCTTGCTCTAAACGAATTATATAGAAATGAGCGGTGCCTGTCCAGCGGCTTATCCATTACTTGCCTACAGGGAAAATCGCTTCCTTTTGATAAGGCGTCCGCGTGCTTGGCCCGCCGGTCGCCGAGCCCGTGAAAATTTACACTCTATTAACCGCTCCTTGATCGAGGCTTAACAACGAATACTTATAGTCATACTATAGAAAACCAAAAGCCGATGAAACGAGCACGGGAAAAAGAAGGAGAGCGAGGAATGGAAATCCTGCGATTGAAAAAAATACAGGCGGGAACAAAAGAAAAAGAGGAGATAAAAAGGATGCATTGTCCCCATTTGATCCATGCCGATAACTCCTGCGACGTCGTTGAACCCCGGTACACGCCTTCCGAGTTTGAGACGGATGAATACTGTGCG
>DATIYJ010000020.1 GCA_035517655.1 Nitrospiria bacterium
CATCCACGACTCATCGAAAAAGCGATTGACAACTTCTTCTCCCCTCTGTTATTTTAACCCCCCGTGCCGAGATAGCTCAGTCGGTAGAGCAGAGGCCTGAAAAGCCTTGTGTCGGCAGTTCGATTCTGCCTCTCGGCACCATGTATTTCCACTCCTGACAGCCATCGGTCAATCGCGGGCCTTGCCGCGGCTCATCTTATTATCGGTTCCGTTGAAGAACCCTGTCTGAAAACCCCGTGAAATTAGAGTAAACCACCGCGCCCTGCCGACTTGACCGGGTTCGTTTAGCCGCTATACTTGAATAGAGAATTTATCCTTGATTCAAACACCGCAAACGCGGTCTGTCACAAACCCGATTTCCAGCATTGTCTGAACCGAGATCATCGAGAACGACGGTCAACTTCCCGTTCAGGTGACAAGGGATAAATGATTACGCAGGTATTTGATCTCTCGAACTATACCTTCAGCGTTTATGCCATCCCAACATTCCTGACCACAGCCGCGATCTTCCTTCTGGGGATTGTCGTCCTAACCCGCGAACGAGGCGGCCGGGTGGGATGGCTGTTTTTCGTTTTTACTTTGTCGATCAGTGTATGGCTTCTTTCCTTTTCATGGATGTACTGTGCCAGCGGAGAACATGTGGCCCTTTGGTGGGCAAAGACCGCGTATCTGGGAGTGGCCTTCATCCCTTCGGCCGTCTACCATTTCAGCCTGGCTGTGCTTCGAATCGACCAGGATCACAGGAAATCAGAGCGGTTCTGTTGGGCATTGTCCGGTCTGTTTTGCGCAACCATCCTAAATACGGATGCGTTGATCACCGGCCTGTACCACTATTGGTGGGGCTATTATCCAAAGTACGGGTGGCTTGGCATTCCGTTCATTACATATTTCTTTTGGATGATGATCGTGGTATTCCGGAATTTCTGGATGGAATATCGAAAGGCCGTTCCGGGAACGACCCACAAGTTTAGGGTTCGAGCCTTGATGATCGCGTTTTCAATCGCCTACCTGGGATCGTTTGATTATCTGGCCAAATACGGGATTCCCGTCTACCCTTTCGGTTATGTTCCGATCTTCGTTTTTCTGCTGGTATCCGCACGAACGATCTGGCAATACAATTTGGCGGATCTCTCTCCCGCGTTTGCAGCCAACCAGATTTTGGAAACGATGCAGGGAGCCGTCCTGGTGGCGGACCTTGATGGAATGATCCGCGTGGTCAATCGCGCCGTCTGTTCGATGCTGGGACGTCGAGCGTCGGAACTTCTCGGCACCTCGGTTTCAAACCTGGTCAAATCGTCTTTTGAGAACGGTGCGAGCGATCGCGGCCTCATCGACGCCGTCCCCGTCCGTGATCGCGTGATGGTTTGGCACACGAAGGAAGGACGACCGGTGGATGTGAGCGTTGCCGCTTCCGTGGTGCTCGATCAAAACGGTGAAACGGTCGGTATCGTATACGTCGCCCTGGATATCACGGAACGCAAACGGGCGGAAGAAGCCCTGGCTCTATTGGTTAAGGTAACCGAAGCGGCAAGCGAATCGGCGGATATTCCCCTGATGATATCACGTTGTTTGGAAACCATCTGCAAGCTCAAAGGGTGGCGGGTGGGTCAGGCATGGTTCATGAACGAGCAGGAAAACGTTCTGGTCTGCGTGCCCCAGTCCTTTTATTCCGAACTGGATATAACGAAATTCAGACAAGCGAGTATGGAAATGAAATTTAAAAAAGGCTCCGGACTTCCAGGACGTGCATGGGAATTCGGCCGGCCCATTTGGATTGTCGATGTGACCCAAGAGGAGGACTTCCGTCGGGCGTCTCCGGCGCTTCAGATCGGGCTCAAAACGGCCTTTGCCTTCCCCATTAAAACCGGGCAAAAGTTGTTTGCCATATTCGAGTTCCTTGCGTCGGAGATACGAAATCCGGACCCGTATTTTCTGGATGCCGTCGAAAAACTGGGCTCCCATCTCGGCATTGTTTTTGAGCGCCGGAGGGTGCAAGAAGCCCTCGCCGAACAAGCGATTCGGGATCCCCTCACGGGCATGTATAACCGTCGTTATTTCAACAGCCGGATTCAGGAAGAGATTCTCAAAGCGGATCAAAACGACTACTCTCTAGCCATTTTATTGTGCGATGTCGATGATTTTAAAACCATCAACGATACTCATGGCCATCATATCGGCGACGCCGTATTGAAACGAGCAGCCCATTGTATCCAGAAGGCCACACGTGGGACGGATCTGGTGGTTCGTTGGGGAGGCGATGAGATTGTGGTCGTATTGTTGGACACCCCTCGCCAAGGAGTCCTGATTACTGCGGACCGCATTCGGAGAGAAATACGCGGGCTCAGCACCGAGGTTCCTCTCAACCTTGACCTGAGTATCGGGGTCGCCCTCTATCCTGAACATGGGACCGGTGTGGATGAGTTAATCCGTCTGGCGGATCGGGCTTTATATATTGCAAAAAGAGGGGGAGATAAAGTCCATATCGGAGAAGAGGAATATCATTTGGACGAACATACCATCAAGGTAGTGTTTCAGCCCATTATGGATGTCAGATCCAACGAGATTGTAGGGCATGAAGCGTTGAGTCGTGACGCGCAGGAAAAGATCGGCATCCTTGAACTGTTTAAAAGATACCAGGCCATCGGGCGGCTGAACGACCTGAAATGCATCTGTTTCAGGTCGCAACTCAAGACCGCTCAAGAGGCAGGGTTAAGAAGAGTATTCATCAATGTGGATTTCGACCTGATCCGTCACCTTGAAAATGTCCCGAAACCTTCCAACTTGGAGGTGGTTTTGGAAATTTCAGAGTTCGAAGCCCTCCATGATATTGAGAACCATTTGAAAATCGTCAAGGCATGGCGGGCGCAGGGCTTTAAATTCGCCATGGACGATTTCGGGGCTGGTTTTATTTCATTGCCTTTCATCGCCCTTGTTAAACCGAACTATATTAAAATGGATCGGTCGATGATCCTGCAGGCGGTGTCATCCAAAAAATTCCGGGAGTTTTCAAAAGGGCTCGTTTCCGCCTTAAAGAATTACGTGACGGAGGGGATCATTGCCGAAGGGATCGAGACCCTGGATGAACTTCATGTCGTTGAAGAAATGGGGGTATCCCTTGTTCAGGGTTTTCTCCTGGGTCACCCGCAGAAGATGGATAGTGTCCAAAGGTCTATCTGATGTCCTTTCCGAAGATTCAATAGAACATTTATCATGGATGATGGGAAATGAGCGTTAAAAAGCCCGTCATGGACCGTATGGGTCTCCGGGGTGTCCAGGCAGCCCGCAGCGCCATTTGCGCCTGCGGCGTGGAAGGAATGGGACTGACCTACCGGGGCTACAATATTATTGAACTGGCAACCCGGTCCTGTTTCGAGGAAGTCGCTTATCTGCTGCTCAAAGGCGAACTCCCCACATCCGCACAGTTGAACGGTTATAAAGAAAAGCTGATGGAACTTCGCGGCCTTCCGCCGACGCTCAAGGAGGTTCTTGAGCGCGTTCCGGGCTCGGCTTCGCCGATGGATGTTCTGCGGACCGGCTGTTCCATGCTCGGGGTGTTGGAACCGGAGACCGGCTTCGGCCGGCAACAGGAGATCGCCGACCGACTGGTGGCCGCACTTCCGGGCATGCTCGCCTACTGGTATCATTTTACCCGTAAGCGAAAGCGGATCGACACCTTCTCCGATGAAAGCGGTCATGCGAGCCATCTGCTTCGCCTTCTCGTCGGCGAGGTTCCTCGGCCGAACCACGCAAGGGCTCTCGACGTATCGATGATCCTGTACGCCGAACATGAATTGAACGCCTCGACCTTTGCGGCGCGGGTCTGCGCGTCGACTCTATCCGATTTCTATTCCGCCGTCACCGCCGGCATCGGCAGCTTGCGCGGTCCGCTTCATGGGGGGGCCAACGAAGCCGCGATGGAACTGATTTCCCGATTTAAAAATCCGACGGAGGCGAGGGCCGGTATTCGGGCGTTATTGGGACGCAAAGAGAAAGTGATGGGATTCGGTCACGCAGTCTACCGAACCTCGGATCCACGAAATGCCGCGATCAAGGAATGGTCCAGGAAACTCTCGGAGGAATCCGGCGATCGAACACTCTACGATGTATCCGAGACGATCGAGAAAACGATGTGGGAGGAGAAACGGTTATTCCCCAACCTGGATTTTTACTCGGCGTCTGTTTATCATCTTATCGGCATACCGACGGAGTTGTACACTCCGTTCTTCGTCTGCTCGCGTATCACGGGTTGGGCCGCCCACATCATGGAACAACGCGCGGACAATCGTTTGATTCGTCCCCATGCCGAGTATAACGGCCCTCCGGAGCGTCCTTATCTGCCGATTGGACTGCGCATCTGAGCGGTGGAACGGCGGTTTAATTAGCCGGTGGGTTCTTCATCGGCGCGAGCGGATTCCCGGGCCTTTTGGTCAGCCTGATCGAGCCATTTGCGTATACGGTTGGCATCGCCGTATTTGGTCAACTCACCCCATGAATTCAGCAGAACCACGATCACAGGACGGTCGGCGATCTCAACCCGCATGACCAGACAATGGCCGGCCTCCGCAATGTACCCCGTTTTACTGAGATCAATGGTCCATTGTCCGGTCCGGACCAGACGATTGGTGTTCACAAACCGGATCTTCCAACCGGACCTCAAGTCCGTTACATAATCCGTGCGGATGGTCGAAAGCTCGCGAATTAACGGGTAGCGATAGGCCGCTTCCACTAAGATGGATAGGTCCGCCGCCGTGGACAGGTTCCCGTAGTGCAGGCCGGCCGGATCCCGGAACACGGTATCCTGCATGCCGAGCTGCCGGGCCTTCCCGTTCATGGCGTCAACGATGGCTTCCATGCCCCCGGGGTAGGTGCGACCCAGCGCAGCGGCCGCCCGGTTTTCCGAAGCGGCCAGGGCCATCTCAAGCAGATCGCGGCGGGTCAGCTTTGTCCCAAAGCTGAGTTTGGAGCCCGAACCGCGCAACCGGTCTCGGTCCGCCTTGGTGATCGTGATGATTTCTTCTCCGGGGAGGTTGGCGTCAAGAACAACCATGGCGGTCATCAATTTAGTGAGCGAAGCGATCGGTCTTTGGGTGTTCTCGTTCTTTTCGAACAACACACGGCCTTGACGGCCGTCAGTGATGAGGGCCACGTCCGACCGAAGGTACAGCTTTTTGGGATTCAGATGGGGGATGAGAGAATCTTCGACGGTCTGTTGCAGGGTATAAGCGGCCGGCGTCGGTTTCGCATGGCTTGCATCGGAGCAACCGATGGTAAGCTGAACACCGAACAAGAGGATCGTCGATTGCAGGATCAGGAAATTTATTTTAGCGCCGATGGCTTTACCCCCCTGTAAAGGTTCGCTGCCCTTACCCGACCAATTACAGGATAGCCATTTTTCCTTTATCCGTCAAGGACAAAAGGGACGCGGTAGCGGGAAATAAAGCGATTTTACAGGTGTTTACAGGTTGTTTATCCCACTCGCGACAAAATTGTTGAACTTTCATAGTGACAGGGTGGGTCGCGAGAAGGTATTCTATACTATTAAGATCCTCTTGGGAGTCCAATGACCGTGATAAGACCATTCCGACTATGGCAGGCGATCACGATGGCGGGGATTATTCTTACGGCCGTTTGGACGACGACCCGCGCCGAGGATGCGCCGAAGCATGTTCCCAAGGACGCCCCGGCCGGTTTGGAGAAGGCCACTTTTGCGGGCGGATGCTTTTGGTGCATGCAGCCGCCGTTCGACAAACTCGACGGCGTCGTCTCGACCGCCGCGGGATATACCGGAGGGCATACCGTGAATCCTACGTATGAAGAGGTGTCTTCCGGGGGCACCGGCCATGCCGAAGCCGTGGAGGTTCTCTATGATCCGAAGAAAATCGGTTACGATAAACTGCTTGAGGTCTTTTGGCACAACGTCGATCCGACCGCGACCGATCACCAGTTCTGCGATTACGGCGACCAGTACCGCTCCGAGATCTTCTACCACACTACAGAGCAGAAACGGCTGGCCGAGCTGTCCAAGGCGGCGCTGGAGCGTTCCAAACCCTTCCAAGATCCGATCGTGACGAAAATCACACCGGCCTCGACCTTTTACCCGGCCGAGGACTACCATCAGGAATTTTACAAGAAAAGCCCGATCCGCTACAAATTTTATCGGTATAATTGCGGCCGCGATGCGCGGCTCAATCAGCTGTGGGTATGGGGCGGCCTTAAATGACCCGTCATTTATTAACGACCGAATTACAAGGGGCGGGACATCAAGTTCTTCTTATAGCGGGATTCCATGTATTTTGAAGTGGACGAGAACCCCAATTGTCCGAATTCGGTCTCGATGCGTTTCAAAGAGGTGGGGCCGGTCAAGAGGGTCAAACAGCTCCGGGTGAGCGATCGGAAAAGCGAGGGCGAACTGTGCTGGGTCACCGGCTGGTCCGACGATTCAAACCAGCCCCTCTGTCCGGCCTATGCTCAGCCGGTGGAGGAATCCGGACAGGGTCTGGCCTATCTCATCTATGGCGGGAACTGGGGCCTTAGGCTGAAACCGGTAGATCTGAATGAAGACTGGGACCTTTCAAGCCCCAATCAATGGGGCGAAGCCTTCCTGCTGATTGCCAGTCCCCGAAGCATCGTTTATGCCGAAGAGACGGAAAACCGGTAGCGGGAACAACGATCCGGCTCTTCCTTAAGTTTACAATCCCGACTGTGTCGCAGTGGCCTTGTTAACCAGTTGATTGACACCCGCGGGTGTAATGAGATCCCCGCTGAGACTGCTGACGTCCTGAGTGAAGGCCGTCAGTAACTGGCCGGCGGCGACTCTGTTTCCCTGGTCCACCAGCGCGTCAATCGTCTGAAGAGTGCTGATCAAATCCTGGGCCACCGTTGCATTCAAAATATCCTGGGACTGCACAAGTTGGTTGACGGAAGCGATGAGATCGTCGATCGGGGCATATCCCTGCGCCAGCGAAGGCCCGATGCTCCAAAGCAGAAACACCAGAAGACCGCCGCCCAAGCGAACCGTAAATGGTCTTAAAATCTTATTCATCTATCTTCCTCCTCTCCTTCCTCTAAACGGACCCTGCTGTCGCCCAATATGGGTTTTCCGATCGCCTAGCCGCCGGTCGGCTGTAGTGTAACGGTATCGGCGATATTCTGGTCGCCCGATTGGACGTATCCAATATCGACGGTATCATCGGGCTGAAGATCTCCGAGGGTCTTTTTATCCGTTCCGGAGGTGATTACGGTTGTTTCCGTCACGGTGAACCGCATGCGGTTTCCCGACTGGGAATCTTTCGCGACGACTTGATGGGCCGCCAAATCCACTTTAATCACCTGCCCGGAAAAGTCGATATCGGTGCTCTGCGCCATGGCACTGAACGCGGCCATCAAGAAAATCACAGGGCTGATCAGAAAAAGCGCCGCGATTCTGAACGATCGACACCCATTTTTCATGGTTTACCCCTTTCTGTTTTGTTCTTCAAATCGAGCGGGTCCCTCATCTGGATCCTGCTTCGAGTCCCGCTCGAAGAAAATAGCGACGTTAAACGGCTCCACCGTCTCAGTGGCCATATTCCAGCACGCGGTTGTTTCCAAAATCCGCCACCCAAAGGTCGCCTGAACTATCTATGGCCGGACCGCTGGGAAGACAGAGGCTGCCGGCGCTCAACCCGCCTTTATTGCATTGAACTCCTGTGAAACTTGCCTGTCCGAAGACCCGATCCGCCGTGGTATCGGTGGTTAACGGCGTGTTGTATTCGAGCACCCGGTTGTTGGAGCGGTCGGCCACATAAAGATTCCCTGCGTCATCAACCACAACGCCCCAGGGATTATACAGCGTCTTGGCGCTCACACCGCCCGAATTGGCAATGCCGTTGGTAAAGTTGACCTGTCCGAAGACCCTGTCCGCGGTGCTATCCGACGTCAACGGTGTGTTGTACTCCAGCACGCGATTGTTTCCAAAATCCGCCGCGTACAAGTTGCCCGACCTATCCAGGGCCACCGAGTAAGGTGAATTTAAACCGCCGGCACCGGTGCCTGGGGCGATCGCCGTGAAATTGGTTTGGCCAAAGACCCGATCCGCCACGGTATCCGTCGTCAGCGGCGTGTTATATTCCAAAACCCGGTTGTTGGCCATATCGGCCACGTACACATTACCCGCCGCATCGACCGCGACTCCCGTCGGTACGCAGAGGCTGCTTGCGCTGGCCACTGCATTGTTCGGATTGCTGCAGCCCCCGGAAGTCAAATCGGTCTGTCCGATGACTTGGTCGGCTATCGTATCGGTTGTGAACGGGGTAAAGTAGATCAGGACTCGGGAATTACCTCGGTCCGCGACATAAAGGTTGCCCGCGCTATCCACGGCAATCTCCATCGGAACACACAACGTCCCGGCCCCGGGGCCGACCCCGCCATAGTTGCAAATCCCGCTGGAAAGAGTGGGCTGTCCGATCACCAAGTCCGCCGGCGCTCCGTTCGCCAAGGACGTTTCATTGGCCCATCCCAATATGCGGTTGTTGCTATAGTCGGATACGTAGACCCGGTTCGGGGTCACGCTTCGATCAATCGCCACGGCATAAGCGAGATTGCAGCCCACATTGTTAACCGTGGATTGACCCGCGTTGACTGAATTACTGGTAAAGTTGGTTTGACAGAGAACCAGATCCGCAAGGGTATCTGCAGGAGGTGCGGGCAAATTAAAGTTCGCCGTGCAGCTCTTGTCCGCGGTCATCACAACCGACCCGGTGGCGCATTCCGCCGCATTCGGCCCGGTCCAACCGGTAAACGTCGAGCCGGCATTGGCCGTCGCCGAGACCGTGACGATCTGGCCGTAAATGTACGTTCCCGCACCGCTGACCGTTCCGGACCCGGACCCGGCCGTGGTCAAGGTCAGGGTGAAGGTAATGAGTGAGAAGTTCGCCGTGCAGCTCTTGTTCGCGGTCATCACAACCGACCCGGTGGCGCATTCCGCCGCATTCGGCCCGGTCCAACCGGTGAAAGTCGAACCGGTATTCGCCGTCGCCG